>NZ_JBDIUY010000016.1:0-20232 GCF_040212315.1 Brevibacterium litoralis
CCGGAACGATCAGTTGCGGGTGATGCCGATCGTCATCGTCCCCCTGTTCTTCTGGTCGTTCTCGATGGCGATCCGGGTCCCGGTGCCACCGACGATCACCGAACCCTGGGGGTTGGACTCGTCGTAGTAGGCGTAGGGATCGGTGTCGTCGAAGACCTCGACGCCCTTACGTCTCGGCACCTCGAGCGTCGTCATGCCCTCCGGGGTCTCCCGGTGCAGGGAGATCGGATCGGACTTGTTCGCGCTGAAGGTCGCGTCGAAGGCCTGCACGCGATTGCGCGCGAGCGTGCCGTCGGACCAGGTGAGCGCCTCGGGGTTGGCGTCGACCGGGAGGGCCTGTCCGCCGCCCGGGTGCTGCGAGGTGTTGTTGTCCGCGTACAGCGAGTTCGCATACCACACGAGCATGCCGTCCTGGTAGGGGAAGTGCTCGACCGTGTCCGGTGCGGTCTCCTGCCACCCGAAGTTGTAGGCACCCGTTCGCAGCACCTCGTCGTAGCCGCCGTAGGTGCGGTTCTCGACGATGTAGTGGTGCGAGTAGGGCTGCAGGTAGCCGCCGTCGGTGAGCCGCTGGAAGCCGTCGAGCGTCCAGTCGGAGGCCCCGTCGTCCGTGACGAGCGCGTCACCGACGGAGATCGCGTCGACCTGGAATCCGGGCATCGTCATCGCGACGTCGGTCCAGTACCGGAAGCGCACCTGGGCGGTCGCCCCGGCCTGGGCCGAGAGGTCCGCGGTGAGCTCCGACCACCCTCCGGACGCACCCGTGATGCCGAAGCCCTGGTTCTGACCCTCGGGGTCCGTCGTCGTCGAGTGGTTCGTCTCGACCGGGATCCAGGTGGCGCCGCCGTCGGTGGTCACCTCCAGGTAGGCGTAGTCCCAGTCGACCTCGATGTCGTAGTTCACCTGTGCGGTGAGTGCGCCGTCGGCCGGGACGGTGAACTCCGGGCTCGTCGCGGTGACGTCGAGGTCGTCACCGGCACCCGAGTAGAGGTGCTGCGTGCCTGCGTAGGGGTCGCCGACCTCGATGTGCCTCTCGCCGTCGGGCAGGTCGACGACAGCGGCCTGCGCACCGCGGGTGTTCGCGTGGTACGAGGGGCCGAGGTCGACCCGGCCGTCCTCGTCGGCCTCGACGGTCTCGTAGTCGAGCCAGCCGAGGAACAGCTTCTCGTCGGGTCCCATGTGGTTGGGGGTGGTGCCGATGTCACCGTCGCCGTGACCCAGCCAGGAACCGGAGCTCATGAGGGTCCAGAAGGCGGTGCCGTTCTCGCCACCGGCGGTGTCGTAGTAGTCGGGCAGGCCGAGGTCGTGACCGAACTCGTGTGCGAAGACGCCCAGTCCGCCGTTCTCCGGCTCGGTCGTGTAGTCACGGATCCACACGTCGGAGTCACCGATCTCGATGCCACCGAGTGGCAGGTACTGCGAGGGTCCCTCGACGCCCAGCCCGGCCTGGCCCGCGGCCCAGCGGTGCGACCAGATGGCCGACTCGGGGGCACCGGCCTCCTCACCGGGGCCGGCGTGGACGGCCTGGAAGTGGTCGATGTAGCCGTCGGGCTCGTTCGTGATCCCGTCGCCGTCCATGTCGTAGCGGTCCCACACGTCGTAGGAGTTCAGCTCCGCGACGATCTCCTCCTGGGACTTCCCCGCGGCGACCTGCGCGTCGTACCAGGCGTCGGCGGTGTCCTGGATGAACCGGGTCATGTCGTCCTGCGACTCGGTCTGCCCGTAGGAGGCCTGGTGCTGGTCCACCTGCACCCATTCGGAGACCCCGCCCTCGACGGCGAACCGGCCGGAGGACATCTCGTCGTAGACGCCGGCGAAGCTCTCGCCCTCACCGAAGAACATGTCCTCGTAGTGCGCGGTGTCGAAGTCGGACTCCCAGTACGTCGAGGTGTCGCCGTCTCCGGGCTCCGGGATCTCGTTGTGGATGGGCCCCGCGGGCGCGTCCGGGAACCGTTCGTCGGTCTCCTCGCCGAACTCCACGAGGATGGTGAAGAGTTGGGCCGTCTCCGCGGTCCCGTACTCCACGTACTCGCCGGGCTTGAGCTCCACGGCTTTGCTCTTGTTCTTTCCCGTCCCGCGGTCGACCACCCGGGCGTCACCGGTGGCGACCGCCTCGGCGGCCTTCCTCTTCGTGGCGGTGCGCTTCTCGGCGAGCGGGTCGGGACGGTTGTCCGAGGGCGCGGCCTCCTCTTGGGCGCCGGGTGCGGGCGCGGGTGCCGCCTGTGCGGTCCCGGGGGCGAGGAGCGCCCCGGCCAGCAGCATCGTCGCTGTCGTCCCAAGCGCACATGTCGTGCGTTTCTTCACGATTCCTCCGTGTTCGATGGGCGCGGGGCCGATCGGCCCCGTGGTCGCGCGCCGGGGGACGTGTAGACAGGGCGTGTTGTCCAGATCACTCTCAGCGCGTCCACCGAACATTGCCAGAGCCCACGTGACAAGCAGGTTACCGGGGCGGAGTGTCACAGGTTTTTCTCAGGTGCCGGACGAGTGTCCGGGGCGGTGGTGGTGTGCGGGTGAAGAAGTTGGCCCGCTGAATCGCTTTGGCCCCCTGAGATGCGCATCTCAGGGGGCCAAAGCGATTCAGCGGGCCAGGACCGGAAGTAGATCCGGTGTGGAGCTCAGCGCACCGGGCCGGTGTACTTCTCGCCGGGACCCTTGCCGGGCTCGTCCGGGATCAGCGAGGCCTCGCGGAAGGCCAGCTGCAGGGAGCGCAGGCCGTCGCGCAGTGGGCGGGCGTGGTGGTCGCCGACCTCGGTCGAGGCGGCGGTCACCAGGCCGGCGAGTGCCGTGATGAGCTTGCGTGCCTCGTCGAGGTCCTTGAGGTCCTCGGCCTTCTCCGTCTCGGTGTCCTCGGACAGCCCGAGCTTCACGGCGGAGGCGGACATGAGGTGGACCGCAGCGGAGGAGATGACCTCCACGGCCGGGACCTCGGCGATGTCACGGACGACCTGCTCGGTCGGGTCCGTGCTCTCTGCGGGGCTCACGGAGCCCGCGGGGTTCTCGTTGGTCATGACGGGGATTCTCCCACACGCGTCCGCGGGGGCCGGCGTACGGGAGGGGAGGGGGCGACCGACGGTGACGGACCCCACGTTTCGACCGTGTGTGCACGAGTGATGCGGAGGTGGTAACCTTGTGCGAGTGCAAAGAGGAGTCTGTCTCCCACCTGGACCGCCATCGGTGGTCGGGTAACGAACGGCAAGACCGTTCCACGCGGCCCTCACGGGTCGGACCCCGGAGTGTATCCGTCGCCACGGCAACCGTCGTGTGTGATCGTGCTCCATGTGGGAACCCTCGACGGTACCAGTGTGTCGACGGGTCGTGGGACATCGTTCGTCCGGGCTCCCTTCGCATGTGCCGAAGGGAGCTCTTTCGTTTTTCTCGCGAGCGCTCCTCCACTGCACAGAGTCAGTCATCTTGAGAAGGAGCAGCACATCAGCGAGCCGCGCATCAACGATCGGATCCGAGTTCCGGAGGTCCGCCTCGTCGGCCCCAACGGCGAACAGGTGGGTATCGTCGCCATCCGTAAGGCACTCGATCTCGCCCGTGAAGCGGATCTGGATCTCGTCGAGGTCGCTCCGCAGGCGAAGCCTCCGGTGGCGAAGCTCATGGACTACGGGAAGTTCAAGTACGAGTCCGCTCAGAAGGCCCGTGAAGCGAAGCGGAACCAGGCCAACATGGCCCTCAAGGAAATCCGCTTCCGACTCAAGATCGACGCTCACGACTACGAGACCAAGAAGGGTCACGTGACCCGCTTCCTCGAAGGGGGCGACAAGGTCAAGGTCATGATCATGTTCCGCGGACGTGAGCAGTCCCGCCCGGAGATGGGCATGAAGCTGCTCAACAAGCTCGCGGAGGAGCTCTCCGACCTCGGCACCGTGGAGTCCTCTCCGCGCGTCGACGGTCGCAACATGGTCATGGTCATCGCGCCGTTCCGGTCCAAGGCGGACGCCAAGGCCGAGCAGCGCACCGCGTCGAAGGAGGCCAAGGGCTCCAAGGCCGAGGTCAAGTCGCGGCGCGAACGCGAGGCCCAGGCGAAGGCCGAGGCCAAGCGCCAGGCCCACGAGCAGGCCGGGGACTGAGACCCGATCCGGGTGCGTGGGACCCGGTGTGCACCACCCGATCCCGCGTCACCCGGACGTACCAGACAAGGACGACATCGTCGCCGCCGGACGGCCCACCCCTCGACGGGGTGAGACCGACCGACACGGGGACGACATCCGAGAAGGAGAACGGCATCATGCCGAAGCAGAAGACCCACAGCGGTGCCAAGAAGCGTATGCGCCTCAGCGGCAGCGGCAAGGTCATGCGTGAGCGCGTCAACAAGCGCCACCTCGCCGAGCACAAGCCCACCAAGCGCAAGCGTCGCCTGTCGATGAACGCGGAGCTCACCGGCGGCGACGCCGCCAAGGCCCGCAAGCTGCTGGGCAAGCTCAAGTAAGAAGCTTTTCGCCCGCATACAACGGTCCTCGCCGAAGCCGGTCGACCCCGACCACCGGATGAGGACCCGGGCACCGATCTCATAAGGAGTTACACGTGGCACGTGTGAAGAGGGCGCTCAACGCCAAGAAGAAGCGCCGGGTCATTCTCGACCGCGCGAGCGGCTACCGCGGTCAGCGGTCCCGTCTCTACCGCAAGGCCAAGGAACAGGTCATCCACTCGCTGGTCTACAGCTACCGGGACCGTCGCGCCCGGAAGGGTGACTTCCGCCGCCTCTGGATCCAGCGCATCAACGCCGGGGCCCGCGCCAACGGCATGACCTACAACCGCTTCATCCAGGGCCTCAAGGCCGCCGGTGTCGAGGTCGACCGCCGCATGCTCGCCGAGCTGGCCGTCAACGACGCCGCCACCTTCGCGACCCTCGTGAAGGTCGCCAAGGAGGCCCTCCCGGCCGACGTCAACGCGCCCGCCGCCTGACACATCGATCGCACCGGCCCGTCCGTCGCACCTCGCTACGAGGACGCACGGCCCGCGATGTGAGGAAGCCCCCGGTCCCGACCGGGGGCTTCCTCCTATTCACCCACCGACTCCCGCCTAGACTGGAACCCATGACCTCCGACGCGCAGCACCCGTCCACCTCCCACGGATCCGACGGGCAGGGCCCCGCTGGCGAGCCCGCCGGCGCACACGGCCCCGCGGGCAAGCCCGCCGGTGCGGAGGAGATCCCCCTCCACCCGGCACTCACCGGCCCCGTACTCTCCTCCGCGCAGTCCAAGCGGATGAAGGGTGTGGCCAACCTGGCCCGGCGCAACGTCCGCCAGAAGGAACGGAAGTTCCTGGCCGAGGGCCCGCAGTCCGTCCGCGAGGCCTTCCGTGCCGCGGCCGCCGGCACCGCCACCGTGTGCGAGGCCTACGCGACCGCCGAGGCCGCCGACCGCCACGCCGACGTCATCGCCGAGGCGCAGGCCGCCGGGATCCGTGTCCAGCAGATCCGCCCGGAGCTCGTGCCCGTCGTCACCGACACCGTCGCGTCCCAGGGAGTCCTCGCCGTCTGTGCGTTCGTCGACACGGAGCTCGCACAGGTCGTGACCCGGGACGCCAAGCTCGTGGTCGTCCTCTCCAACGTCCGCGATCCCGGGAATGCCGGGACGGCCCTGCGCGTCGCCGATGCCGCCGGCGCCGACGCCGTCGTCTACACCTCCAAGTCCGTCGACGTATACAACCCGAAGACCGTCCGGTCGACCGCCGGTTCCCTCTTCCACGTCCCCGTCGTCACCGGTGTCGGTCTGCCGGAGGTCACCGAGCTCGGCAAGGCCCGGGGCATGCAGATCCTCGCCGCCGACACCCACCCGCCGGTCCACGACCTCCACAACCCCTGGGACACGGGACTGGACCTCACGCTGCCGACCATGTGGGTCTTCGGGAACGAGGCGTGGGGTCTGCCGGAGAAGGACCGCGCACAGTGCGACGCCTCCGTCGCGATCCCCATCTACGGGCAGGCCGAGAGCCTCAACCTCGCGACCGCCGCGAGCATCTGCATCTACGAGTCCGCGCGGAACGTCCGCCTCCGCGACTGACGGCGTTCCGCACGCCTCACCCCCGGTCCCCGCGCCCGAGGTGCCCTGCAGTTCCCATGAGAACTGCAGGGCACCTCGGGCGCGGCACTGTCCGGTGGACGCGTGCGAATGGTGTCGGTCGGGGGAACTAGACTGAACGGCGATCGCAGGACATGGGGACCGGCCGGTGTCCCGACCCGTGGGGTCGGGCCGCGTCCGGTCCCGTACGACGAGAAGAGGAAGAAGGCCGATGACAGCGCAGATCGATCCGCGCGACGAGTCCTCGGTCGTCGCCGCCGTGGACGCCGCCCTCGCCGCGTTCGCCGCCGCCACGACCCTGGACGAGCTCAAGGCCGCCAAGATCGAGCACATGGGCGACAAGGCCCCGCTCGCCCTGGCGAACCGGGAGATCGGGAAGCTCGACAAGAGCGAGAAGGCCGCCGCCGGCAAGATCGTGGGCCAGTCCCGCGGGAAGGTGAAGAAGGGCCACGACGCCCGGCAGGCGGAACTCGAGGCCGAGCGTGACGCCCAGGTGCTCGTCGAGGAGACCGTCGACGTCACGCTGCCGTCCGACCGCCGCCCGGCCGGTGCCCGGCACCCGCTGCAGCTCGTGCAGGAGCGGATCGCCGACCACTTCATCGGTCACGGCTGGGAGGTCGCGGAGGGCCCCGAGGTCGAGTCCGAGTGGTTCAACTTCGACGCCCTGAACTTCGGCCCGGACCACCCGGCCCGGCAGATGCAGGACACCTTCTTCGTCGAGCCCGCGAGCGCCAATCTGTTGTTGCGCACGCACACCTCGCCGGTCCAGTCGCGCTCGCTGCTGGAACGCGGTGTCCCGCTGTACGTCGTCGTGCCGGGCAAGACCTACCGGACGGACGAGCTCGACCCGACCCACACCCCGGTGTTCCACCAGGTGGAGGGCATCGCGATCGACAAGGGTCTCACCATGGCCCACCTGCGCGGCACGCTCGACGAGTTCGCCAAGGCCATGTTCGGCCCCGGTTCGAAGACGCGTCTGCGTCCCAACTTCTTCCCGTTCACCGAGCCGAGCGCGGAGATGGACTTCTGGTTCGAGAACAAGGTCGGTGGGCCCGGCTGGATCGAGTGGGGCGGCTGCGGCATGGTCCACCCGAACGTGCTCCGTGCCGCCGGCATCGACCCGGACGTCTACCAGGGCTTCGCCTTCGGGATGGGCATCGAACGCACCCTCATGCTGCAGGAAGGGATCAACGACATGCACGACATGGTCGAGGGCGACCTCCGGTTCTCCGCACGGTTCGGGGTGAATGCCTGATGCGCGTCCCGCTCGAATGGCTGGGGGAGTACGTCGACCTGTCCGGCGTCACGGATCCCCATGCGCTCGCCGCCGATCTCGCCGGGATCGGTCTGGAGGAAGAGGAGTTCTTCGGCCCGGAGGTCACCGGTCCGCTCGTCGTCGCCCGGGTGCTCTCCCTGCAGAAGGAGGAGCACTCGAACGGCAAGACGATCAACTGGTGCAGTGTCGACACCGGTGAGGGTGAGCCGCGGGGCATCATCTGTGGTGCCCACAACTTCGTCGAGGGTGACCTCGTCGTCGCGGCCCTGCCCGGCGCCGTGCTGCCCGGTGACTTCCGGATCGCGGCACGGAAGACCTACGGCCACGTCTCCGACGGCATGATCTGCTCGGCCAAGGAGCTGGGCCTCGGGGAGGACCACTCCGGCATCATCGTGCTGACGGACCTGGGCCTCGACGGCACCCCGGGTGACGACGCGCTGGCGCTGCTCGGTCTCGACCGGACGACGCTCGACGTCAACGTCACCCCGGACCGCGGCTACCAGCTGTCCATGCGCGGGATCGCCCGGGAGTTCGCGCTTCTCGACGGGCAGGAGTTCTCCGATCCGGCCGCGATCGAGGTCAATCCCGCGACGGAGGACGGCTTCCCCGTCGTCCTCGATGACCAGGCCCCCATCCACGGGGTACCCGGCTGTGACCGGCTCACGGCGCTCACAGTCCGCGGCATCGATCCCGCGGCGACAACGCCCTTCTGGATGCAGCGCCGCCTGCTCGAGGCCGGGATGCGACCGCTGGGCCTCACGATCGACGTGACGAACTACGTGATGCTCGAACTCGGGCAGCCGCTGCACGCCTACGACCTCGCGAAGTTCGGTGACCGCATGGTCGTCCGCCGTGCGGAGTCCGGTGAGAAGCTCACGACCCTCGACGACGTCGAGCGCACGCTCGACTCCGAGGACCTCCTCATCACCGACGTAACGGGCGGGACCTCCCGCATCATCGGCCTCGCCGGTGTCATGGGCGGTGCCGATCTCGAGGTCTCGGGGACCACGGACGCGGTGCTCATCGAGTCCGCGCACTTCGACCCCGTCTCGATCGCGCGGACCGCCCGTCGCCATCGCTTGCACTCGGAGGCGGCCAAGCGGTTCGAGCGTGGTGTCGACCCGGCCCTCGGTCCGGCCGCCGCCCGCCGTGCCGCGGACCTCCTGGTCGAACTCGGTGGGGGCACGCTCGACGTCGCCACGACCGTCGTCGGCCAGGAGCCGGAACAGGTCGTCATCGACCTGGCCGTCGGACTGCCCGCGGCCAAGGTGGGCGTCGACTACACGCCCCAGGAGATCAGCGACCTGCTCACCGGGATCGGCTGTGAGGTCGTGCCCGGCACCCCGGACGCCGCCGACGACGGCACCGAGGTTCTCCACGTCGCCGTGCCGACCTGGCGGTCGGACCTGCGGATCCCCGAGGACCTCGTCGAGGAGGTCGCCCGGACCGGCGGTTACGACCGGATCCCCTCGGTGCTCCCGCAGGCGCCCGGTGGTGCCGGCCTCACCCAGGTGCAGAAGGCGCGCCGTCGCGTGTCGAACCTGCTCGCGGCCACCGGCTACACCGAGGTGCTCACCTACCCCTTCACGAACGACGCCCGCTCCGAGGCCTTCGGCATCCCGGCCGAGGACCCCCGCCGGTACAACGTGCGTCTGGCGAACCCTCTGGCCGAGGACCACCCGCTCATGCGGACGAACCTCCTCGTCACGCTCGTCGACGCGGTGAGCCGCAACCTGGGTCGTGGTTTCAAGGACGTCGCGGTGTTCGAGGCCGGTCTCGTGACCGCGCCCGATCGTCCGGTCTCCGAGTCGATCGCCGCCGAGGGCCTGCGCTTCGAGCCCGGGTACCACCCGAGTGACGACGAACTGGCCGTGATCCGGGCGTCCGTGCCGCACCAGCCCTACCACTACGCCGGCATCATCGCCGGGCAGGCGGAGGCCCGCGGGCCCTGGGGTGCGGGGCGTACCGCCGACGTCCACGACGTCATCGACACCGTCCGGCGGATCGTCGCCGCGAACGGCCGCGAGGTCGAGGTCCGGGCGGCCGAGTACGCGCCCTTCCACCCGGGTCGCTGCGCCGAGTTCGTCCTCGCGGACGGCACGGTGCTCGGCCACGCCGGTGAGTTCCACCCGAAGGTGCTCGAGACCCTCGGTCTGCCGGCCCGGACGGTCGGGTTCGAGATCTCGCTCGATGCGCTCCTCGCCCAGGCCGACGAACGTCAGTGGGCCGGTGTGCTCTCCACCTACCCGGTCTCCCGGCAGGACGTGGCGCTCGTCGTCGACGTTCGCGTTCCCGCCGCCGCGCTCGCCGCGGCGCTGCGGGAGGGCGCCGGGTCCGAGCTCGAGGCGCTCGAGGTCTTCGACGTCTACACCGGCGACCAGGTACCCGCGGGCAAGAAGTCCGTGGCGTTCCGGATGACCTTCCGGGCCGACCGGACGATGACCGCCGACGAGGCCTCCGCACTCCGTGAGGCCGCCACGGCCGTCGCGGCGGACCGGTTCGACGCCCAGGTGCGTGGTTGAGATGACGGAGTCGAACGAGACGAACCAGGACTCCACCCACGCCGGTGACCTCGTCCTCGTGACGGGCGGCACCCGCGGGATCGGGCGCCACCTCGTGGAGGCCTTCGCCGGTGCCGGGTACACCGTGCTCCTCACGGCCACCCGGGCCGCCAAGGCCGAGGAGGCGGCCGCCGAGGTCGCCGACTCGACGGGTGCGGTCGTGCGCGGGACCGCCCTGCAGGTCGACTCGATCGAGTCGGTCGGCGGTCTCGCCGCTTCGGTGGCCGGCGTCGAGGAGTCCACGGGTTCCGTGCTCCGGGTCGTCGTGAACAACGCCGGGCGCATCGAGTCGACGGAGGGGCCGGTCTGGGAGGCCGACCCGCAGAGTCTGGCGGACGTCGTCGGGGCCAACACGCTCGGGCCGCTGCTCGTCGTCAACGCCCTGGCACCACGCCTCCTCCGGGTCGCGGAGACCACGGGGACGCCCACGCGGATCATCGACCTCAACTCGGGGTCGGGCTCCCGTGGCACGGTGCAGTACGCCGCCTACGCCGCGACGAAGACCTCGCTGTTCCGCCTCGCGCAGTCGGTGCACCACTACGGCTACGAGAAGGGCCTGCGGATCTTCGAGATGGCGCCCGGCGTCATCCACTCGGACATGACACACTCCATGCCGTTGCACGACGGTCGGGAGCAGTGGACGAGCGAGGAGGACCTCAAGGCCCTCACGCTCGCGCTCGCCTCCGGTGACCTCGACGCCTACTCGGGCCGGTTCGTCCGGGCCGGGGTGGACACGCGTGAGTCCCTGGTCGCGGAGATCCCGTCGCTGACGGACGGCTCCCGCAAGATCGCGATGGCCGACTGAGGTTCCTTGCCGGCCCCATCCGTGGGACCGGCAGGGAATCCTCCGGTGTGTGCGCCGCTCACCTGCCATAGGGTGAGGGACGACGGTGGTGCCGAGCTGGTGAAGGAGTGGGTGCGTGGACGTCCTGTGGTCCGTGGTCCTGGCACTCGTGAGCGCGCTCGTCGTCGGTGTGCTCGTCCGCCGGACGATCAGCGTCGGGACCGGCTGGTTACGGAACACCGTCGTGTCGCTCGTCATGGGTGCGGCGATCTGGCCGATCACCCGCGCCTCCTACGAGATCCTGGGGATCTCCGAGAACGGCACCATCCCGTGGCTCGAGGTGAGCTTCGAGGCCGCGATGGTCTTCATCCTCCTCTTCGCGTGGATGATCGTCATCCAGATGTGTGTCCTCCTCGCTCTCGAACTCGTCCTGCCCAGTGGCACGTTCACCCAGGTGGCACGCTCGATCACCCGTCTGCCGTCCATGTACCGGCGCGTCAACCGGCTGTCCCAGATCCAGCGCCTCGTCGTCGTCCACGGACTCTCCCGCTACATGCGACCGCGCAAACCGACCTTCCGGGTCTCGATGCGCGACGCCGCCCGGGCGACGGCCGACGCCTTCGCCGCCGCCGGTGTCACCTTCGTCAAGCTCGGACAGTTCGTCGCGACCCGGGCGGACATCGTCCCGCCGGAGTTCGTCGATGAGTTCTCCCGTCTGCAGTCCGACGTCCCACCCGTGCCCTACTCCTCGATCGAATCCGAGCTCACCGAGATGTGGGGGCGGCCCGTCGAGGAGATCTTCCGGGAGTTCTCGACGACGCCGATGGCCGCGGCCTCCGTGGCGCAGGTGCACCCGGCGGTTCTGCACGACGGCACCGAGGTCGTCGTCAAGGTGCAGCGGCCCCACGTGCGCCGGCAGGTGAGAGCCGACTCCGAGATCATCATGTCCCTGGCCGAGCGCCTGGAGGCGAACGCCGGCTGGGCCCAGCGGATCGGCGTGCGGGGGATTGTCGAGGGATTCCTCGACTCCCTGGCGGCCGAACTCGACTATCGCGGCGAGATCCGCCAGACGGAGATGTTGCGCCGGGTCGCCGGGGACTCGCCGGAGTCGCTCGTGTCGATCCCCAAGGTGCACGCCGAGCTCAGCGGTGAGCGGGTGATCGTCATGGACCGGGTCGCCGGGGTGCCGCTGTCCAAGGCCTCCGGGTTGCTCTCGCAGCTGTCCGCGCTCGCCCGGGAGGACCTGGCACGGGACCTCTTCCTCCTCGTCGCCAAGCAGGTGCTCGGCACCGGTGTCTTCCACGCGGACCTGCACCCGGGCAACATCATCGTCGACGGGGCGGGCCGGGCCGGGCTCGTCGACTTCGGGGCCGTCGGTCGTCTGGACAAACGGGATCGCCGGGCGATCATGCTCCTGCTGCTCGCCTTCGACCGGCAGGACTCGACGGCGGCGGTCAACGCGATCGTCGACGTGTTCGGGATGCCGGCCGGTATGGACCTGCGGAAGGTCCAGCGCGAGGTCGGGGAGCTCCTCGTCCAGTTCGATGTCGGCATGCCCGGCGGATCCACCGGCATGTTCACGGAGCTCCTGCAGTTCGTCATCGACAACGGCTTCGAGATGCCCCGGTCCGTCGCGGCGGCCTTCCGTGCGATCTCGACCTTGGAGGGGTCGCTGCAGAAGATCGATCCCCGGGCGGACCTGCTCGTCCTCGTCCGGGAGAACTCCGCGGAGATCCTGCAGGCGACGACGGACACGAAGAACACCCTCGAGGGCACCGCCATGTACGCGGCTGCCACGGTCCCTGTCATCGCGGGCCTGCCCGTCGAGGTGAGCCGGGTGCTCAAACAACTGGAGGACGGCTCGCTCGACATCGGGATGAAGGGCCTCAACATGGACTTCGTCAAGGACCTGGTCGGCTCCGTCGTCGACCAGCTCATCCAGGTGCTCGTGGCGATCGCCATGGTGCTCGCTGGTGTCGTCCTCATGGCCGCGGACTTCGGCCCGGCACTCACCGCGAGCCTCACGATCTTCACCTACTTCGGCGCCTGGGTGCTGCTCGGCGGTTTCGTCCTCGCGATCGTCGTCCTCGCGCCGGCCCTCCACCAACGCCGCATCAAGTAGGGATCACCCGTCACGGAATCCCGGCAGGCCGTGGCTGCGGACATGCTCCTCCACCGTGGCGGTGATGCCCTCCGGGGAGTCGTCGCCCCGGGAGCCGGCCAGAACAGGAGGTCGGTGCCGGCCGGATGCGGGGCGACGATGTGGTCGAAGTGGTTCACCCAGGCGTCGTCCTCCGCTTCGCTCCCACCCCGCGCATGGACGATGTCGTCGACGAACGCGAGGAACTCCGCCCGCGTGAACTCACCGATACTCGACTTCCCTAGTGCCGGATGCATGTTTCCACCCTCCCATGGACCCATCCGCCCGGCGCAGCGACGAATCCGAGTGTTCCCTCCGGCGAGGCGGGCCGTGAAATCACGGGCGTATGTCGTTCTCACGGCTTCCGAACACCGTGACGACGACATACTGCCGTGATTTCGAACGGGGATCCGGTGGTCGGACCTCTGGTCGACATCGGTGAGAGGCTCCGCCGGGCGGTGTCGGGTGGCGATAGTCTCGGATCATGTTGGCGCCGGAAGAGTATTGGCCACCGTTCGCACTGACCATCCGGCGCGGGGACCTTTCCCTGACGCCGGTGCGGGACGACGACTTCGGGCCGCTCGCAGCGATCGCTGTCGGAGGCGTCCACATTTTCGTGGTTGGGTCGGACGTTCCAGGGCCGTGGGATCGGGACGCACATGCGGCAAGCGCTCGCGGTGGGGTTCTTCGACGAGTTCGGTGGGCGGGAGCTGAACACCGAGTACTTCGACGGCAATGCCGCGAGCAGGCGCGTCTCCGAGATGGTCGGATACACGGAGAACGGTGTGAACACTCTCGTGATCGAGAACGAGGTGTTCAACGAGCACCGGATGCGCCTCGTCCCGAAGAACCTGGTGCGACCGGCAGTGCCTGTCGAAGTCGAGGGTGCCGCGGCACTCAGGGAGTTCCTGGGTCTGTGAGTGGAGCGCATTCGCTCGACTACGCGTGCTGGTCACGTGGTTTGGCGCAGATGCCTGGTCACAGAACACGGCATCTGCGCCAAACCACGTGATCTCCGTCGTCGAACGGAGGTCAGGGCACCAGGACCACCTTGCCGGTCGTCCTCCGCCCTTCCAGCGCCCGGTGCGCCTCGGCGGCGTCGGCGAGGGGGAAGGAGGCGCCGACGCGGAAGTCGAGCCAGCCGTTCGTCAGGCCGTCCATGAGCATCCCCCAGCGCTCGTGCAGTTCCTCCGGGGTGCGGGCGAACCACTGGAGTGAGGGCCGGGACAGGAAGATGCCGCCACCGCCGTTGAGGCGCTGGATGTCGAAGGGCGGCACCGGTCCGGAGGCCGCGCCGTAGAGCACCATCGAACCGCGGACCTTGAGCGAGGCGAGCGAGGCGTCGAAGGTGTCCTTGCCGACACCGTCGTAGGCGACGTCGACGCCGGCACCCCCGGTGAGTTCCTTCACCGTCGCAGTGATGTCGACGCCCTCGCCGTAGAGGAACACGTGGTCGGCGCCGGCGCCGCGGGCGAGCTCCGCCTTCTCCTCGGTCGACACGGTGCCGATGACGGTGCCGCCCAGGTGCTTGATGATCTGCGTGAGCAGCAGGCCGACGCCGCCGGCGGCGGCGTGGACGAGGGCTGTCTGGCCGGGCTGGATCGCGTGCGACCCGGTGGCCAGGTACTGCGCGGTGAGGCCCTGGAGCGGGATGGCGGCGGCGACCTCGGGGCTCACACCTGCGGGCACCGGCATCGCCATGGCGGCCTTCACCGCGACCTTCTCGGCGTACGAGCCGGCGGCGTCGTGCCAGCACACGCGGTCGCCGACGGAGTACTCCGTGACACCGGGACCCACGGCCTCGACGGTGCCCGAGCCCTCGACGCCGACGGTGTGGGGGAAGTCCATGGGGTAGATCCCGGAGCGGCGGTAGGTGTCGATGAAGTTGATGCCCGCCGCGTCGACCTTGACGAGCAGCTGTCCCTCACCCGCCTCCGGTTCTGCGACGTCGGTGAATTCGAGGACCTCGGGGCCGCCGGCGCGGACTGCCTGGATCGCCTTCATGTGGTGTCTCCTGTGACGTGAGGATGTGCGTGGGTCGCGGGGTGCGGGGCACTCGACCGGCGGATGCATATTCACCGCATGGGATGTATTGTTATACACATGTCGGAAATCAGCGTCGCGGTCTCGGGTGCCACCGGGTATGCCGGGGGAGAGGTGCTGCGGCTCCTCGCCTCGCATCCCGTGCTCCACGTTACAACCGTGTGTGGTCATTCGTCCGCCGGTTCCACGCTCGGGGAGCACCAGCCGCACCTGCGCGCCTTCGCGCACATGACGGTGCAGCCGTCCACGGCGG
The DNA here is from genome assembly GCF_040212315.1 of Brevibacterium litoralis. NCBI lineage: Bacteria > Bacillati > Actinomycetota > Actinomycetes > Micrococcales > Brevibacteriaceae > Brevibacterium > Brevibacterium litoralis. The sequence goes on from NZ_JBDIUY010000016.1 coordinate 15,084, forward strand.
AGGTCCTCGCCGGTCACGACGTCGTCGTCCTCGCACTCCCGCACGGCGCCTCCGGGCAGATCGCCGCGGAACTCGCCGAGACGAGCCCCGACACCCTCATTGTCGACCTCGCCGCCGATCACCGTCTCGAATCGGCCGCCGCCTGGCGGGCCTTCTACGGCTCGGAACACCAAGGCACATGGACCTACGGTCTGCCCGAACTCCTGCGTGCCGACGGCACCAAGCAGCGGGCTGCGCTGCAGGACACCCGCCGCATCGCCGTCCCCGGGTGCAACGTCACTGCCGTGACCCTCGGGTTCCAGCCGCTGATCGCCGCCGGCCTCGTCGACCACACCCGCCTCCACGCGGTCCTCGCCAACGGCGTGTCCGGTGCGGGCAAGGCGCTCAAGCCGCACCTGCTCGCCGCGGAGGTCCTCGGCGACGCGAGCCCCTACGGAACCGCCGGCACCCACCGCCACGTCCCCGAGATCGAGCAGAACCTCAACACCCTCCTCGGAGCCCCCGCGGACGGCGGGCCCGTGCGGATCTCCTTCACTCCCACCCTCGTGCCGATGTCGCGGGGGATCCTCGCGACCCTCCAGGCACCCCTCGCCGCCGAGGCGCCCTCCACTCCCGCAGAGCGTGCCCGGGCCGTCGACACCGCCTTCGCGGAGGCCTACGACGCCGAACCCTTCGTGCACCTGCTGCCGACCGGCCAGTGGCCGCACACCGCGGCGACGACCGGCTCGAACTGCGCCCACGTCCAGTACGCGGTGGACGAGCGGGCCGGTACGGTCCTCGTGTCGGTCGCCCTCGACAACCTGGTCCGGGGGACCGCCGGGCAGGCTCTCCAGTCCGCCCACCTGGCTCTCGGCCTCGACGAATCCCTGTCCCTGCCCCTCGAAGGAGTCGCACCGTGAGCGTGACCCATCCCCGCGGTTTCACCGCCGCCGGGCTCACCGTGGGCCTCAAGCCCAGCGGCAAGCCCGACCTCTCCCTCGTCCGCAACACCGGACGGTCGGACGCCGTCGCCGCCGTCTACACGTCCAACCGGTGCAAGGCGAACCCCGTCCTGTGGAGTGAACAGGCCAGTGCCGACGGCCGTGCGCGCGCCGTCGTCCTCAACTCCGGGGGAGCCAACTGCTTCACCGGTGCCTTCGGTTTCCAGACCAGTCACATGACGGCCGAACGGACCGCCGAGCTCCTCGATCTCTCCGCGCAGGACGTCCTCGTGTGCTCGACGGGCCTCATCGGCGTCGGCGGGCAGGACTTCCGGGACCGGATCGTCGACAACCTCCCGGCCCTCGTCGAGGTCGCCGCCGATTCCGCCGCACACGGTGCGGCCGCCGCCGAGGCGATCATGACGACGGACACCGTGCCGAAGACGGTGACCCGGGAGGGCCGGGTCGGCGGTGAAGGGCAGGGCGCCTCGGGCGCGTACCGGCTGGGCGGGATGGCCAAGGGCGCGGGCATGTTGGCCCCGGCGCTCGCCACCATGCTCGTCGTCGTGACGACGGACGCGGACCTCGACTCCGCCCAGCTCGATGCGGCCCTGCGGGCGGCCACGGCACGGTCCTTCGACCGTCTCGACACCGACGGTTGCATGTCGACGAACGACACCGTCGTGCTCATGGCCTCCGGTGAGTCCGGCGTGACGCCGGACCTGGGTGAGTTCACGGACCTGCTCACCGAGGCCTGCCGGGACCTCGCCTCCCAGCTGCACGTCGACGCCGAGGGCGCCCACCACGACATCACGATCACCACCCGCGGGGCCGCGAGCGAGGAGGAGGCGGTCACGGTCTCCCGCGCGGTCGGCCGCAGCGCCCTGTTCAAGGCCGCGATCTTCGGTGAGGACCCCAACTGGGGCCGCGTCGTCGCGCAGGTGGGCATCACGGACGCGCAGTTCGACCCGGCGACCATCGACGTGTGGGTCAACGGCGTGCAGGTGTGCAAGGACTCCGGTCCCCACGCCGACCCCGAGACCGTCACGTGGTCCCGGGAGGTGAGCGTCGAGATCGATCTCAAGGCGGGTAGCGCGGAAGCCTCGATCCTCACCTCCGACCTCACCCACGACTACGTCGAAGAGAACAGCGCGTACTCGACATGACTCCTCCCTCAGCAGCAGAACGCCTGGTGCGAGCCCAGGCCAAGGCGGAGATCCTCACGGACGCCCTGCCGTGGATCAAGACCTTCGCCGGCGCCACCGTCGTCATCAAGTACGGCGGCAACGCGATGATCAGCCCCGAACTCCAGCAGACCTTCGCCGACGACATCGCCTTCCTCCGCTTCGTCGGACTGCGGCCGATCGTCGTCCACGGCGGGGGTCCGCAGATCAACCGGATGCTCGACCGGATGGGTATCGCCAGCGAGTTCATCGCCGGACAGCGGTACACCTCCGAGGAGGCCGTCGACGTCGTGCGCATGGTGCTCGCCGGGCAGGTGAACCGGGACATCGTGAGCCGGATCAACCAGAACGGTGACGCCGCGATCGGGCTGTCCGGGGAGGACGCCGACCTCCTGCTCGCGACCCCGGCCTCCGTCGAGGTCGACGGGCAGCAGGTGAGCCTCGGGCGGGTCGGCCAGGTGCAACAGGTGAACACGACGGTGCTGAATGAACTCCTCGACGCGGGGAGGGTACCCGTCATCTGTTCGATCGCAGCCGAGCTCGGGGGAGCGGCCGGCAAGCCGCTCAACGTCAACGCCGACCTCGCCGCCGCCGCGATCGCCCGGCAGATGCGGGCCGACAAGTTCATCATGCTCACCGACGTCCCCGGCCTCTATGCGAACTGGCCGGACCGCGACAGCCTCATCTCGCAGATCACCCCCGACGATCTCCGGGAGCTCCTGCCGCGCCTGGACTCCGGCATGATCCCCAAGATGACGGCCGCGCTCGAGGCGGTCGACGCCGGTGTGGGCCAGGTCCACGTGATCGACGGCCGCACCGCCCACTCGATCCTCCTGGAGGTCTTCACCTCCGAGGGCATCGGCACGATGATCCAACCCGAAGGAGAGCGCGCATGACTGCGACGACACCCGGCGAGACCACGGCGGCGACAACCGAGGCCTGGCAGGAGGCCCACGCCGGGTCGATCCTGCCGGCCATCGGCCGTCCGCAGCGCAAGCTCGTCCGCGGCGCGGGTGTGCGTGTGTGGGACGAGGAAGGCAACGAGTACCTCGACCTGCTGGCCGGGATCGCCGTGAATGCACTCGGCCACGCCCATCCGGCCTTCGTCGAGGCGGTGAGTTCCCAGGTGGCCACGCTCGGTCAGGTGTCGAACTTCTTCGCCTCCGACCCGCAGATCGCGCTCGCGAACAAGCTCCTTCAGGTCGCGCAGGCGCCCGCGGGTTCCAGCGTGTACTTCGCGAACTCCGGGTCCGAGGCGAACGAGGCGGCCCTCAAGATGGCGCGTCGTGTCGGCGGGGGTGGCCGGTCGACGATCGTCGCCCTCGAAGGCGGGTTCCACGGCCGCACCATGGGCTCCCTGGCACTCACGCACAAGCCTGCCTACCGCGAACCCTTCGACCCCGGCGTGCCCGGAGTCGTCCACGTGCCCTTCGGTGACGTGGCGGCCCTGGAGGCCGCGATCGACGACGACACCGCCGCCCTGTTCCTCGAACCGATCCAGGGCGAGGCCGGCGTGCGGAACCTGCCGGCCGGGTACCTCACCCGCGCCCGGGAACTCACCCGGGACCACGGTGCGCTCCTGATCCTCGACGAGGTGCAGACCGGGATCGGCCGGACCGGGCACTGGTTCGCCTTCCAGGACCCGGCGATCGGCGAGGGCGTGGTGCCCGACATCGTCACCTCGGCGAAGGGGCTGGGCGGCGGCCTGCCGCTCGCCGCGACGATCACCTTCGGACCGGAGGTCACGAACCTGCTGGTCCCCGGTCAGCACGGCTCGACGTACTCCGGGAACCCCGTGATGACGGCCGCAGGCCTCGCGGTCCTGAAGACGTTGGAGTCCGAGGGTCTGCTCGCCCACGCCCGCGAGACCGGCGACTGGCTGGAATCCCAGTTGTACAAGATCGACGGTGTCGTCGCCGTGAGCGGTGCCGGTCTCCTGCGGTCCTTCGAACTCGCCGAGGCGCCCGCCAAGGCCGTGGCCGAGGCCGCGCTGGCGGCCGGTTTCATCGTGAACCCCGTGACGCCCACCCGCATCCGTCTCGCCCCGCCGCTCGTGGTCACCCGCGAGGACCTGGGGACCTTCCTCGACGCCCTGCCCGATCTCATCGGAGGCGCTCAGGAGACCACCGCCACCCCGACCACCCCGACACACAGTGCTGGAGCCCCGTCATGACCCGTCACTTCCTCAAGGACACGGACCTGTCGCCGAGCGAGCTCGTGGAGGTCCTCGACCTCGCCGAGGCACTCAAGGCCGATCCGTATTCGCGTCGCCCGCTCGAAGGCCCCGGAACCGGGATCGTGTTCTTCGACAAGACCTCGACGCGCACCCGCGTGTCGTTCGCGACGGGGATCGCGGACCTGGGCGGCAACCCGCTCATCGTGAACCCGGGGGAGAGCCAGCTCGGGCACAAGGAGTCGATCGCGGACACCGCTCGGGTCCTCGAACGCATGGTGAAGATCATCGTGTGGCGGACCTTCGCCCAGTCCGGGCTGGAGGAGATGGCCGCGAACAGCGCGGTGCCCGTCATCAACGCGCTGTCCGACGACTACCACCCGTGCCAGTTGCTCGCCGACCTCATGACCATCCGTGAGCACAAGCACACCGGTTCCGGCAACGGCCTGTCCGGGCTCACGATGGTCTACTACGGCGACGGCGCGAACAACATGTCGAACTCCTACGTGCTCGCCGGGGTCAACGCCGGCATGCACGTGCGGATCGTGGCCCCGGTCGGCCACCAGCCCGCCGAGGCGATCGTCGCCGAGGCGGACGCGCTGGCTGCGACCACCGGCGGGTCGCTCACCGTCACCGAGGACCCCGCGACCGGTGCCGAGGGCGCGGACGTCGTCATCACCGACACCTGGGTGTCCATGGGGCAGTCCGCGGCCGGCCGCGCCGACGGCGATTCGCCCTTCGTGCCCTACCAGGTGACCCAGGAGGTCATGGACACCGCCGCCGAGGGTGCGATCTTCCTCCACTGCCTGCCCGCCTACCGCGGCAGCGAGGTCGCGGCGGAGGTGATCGACGGACCCGCCTCGGTCGTCTTC
>NZ_JBDIUY010000017.1:0-2352 GCF_040212315.1 Brevibacterium litoralis
GTCATGGACACCGCCGCCGAGGGTGCGATCTTCCTCCACTGCCTGCCCGCCTACCGCGGCAGCGAGGTCGCGGCGGAGGTGATCGACGGACCCGCCTCGGTCGTCTTCGACGAGGCGGAGAACCGTCTGCACGCGCAGAAGGCGCTCATGGCCTGGCTGCTGGAGACGTCGGCATGACGGAGGCGGCCCGACCTGACGCCGCGCGCACCGCGGCCCCGGCGACGAAGACGGCCCGACAGCAGCAGATCATCGACATCGTCCGGCGCGGTACCGTCCGGAGCCAGACGGAACTCATGCAGATCCTCGCCGAGCGGGGGGTGTCCGTTACGCAGGCGACCCTCAGCCGTGACCTCGTCGATCTCGGCGCGGTGAAGATCCGGACCGGGTCCGGGTCCGTCTACGCGGTGCCCGGCGAGGGCGGCGACCGGAGCCTGGAGAAGGGCCTGGAGTCGGAGATCCTCGATGCCAAGCTCCGGCGGATCCTCGAGGAACTCCTCGTGAGCGCGACGAGCTCGGACAACCTGGTCGTCCTCCGCACCCCGCCGGGGGCCGCCCAGTACCTGGCCAGCGCGATCGACCACTCGGTCCTGCCCGGCGTCCTCGGTACGATCGCCGGTGACGACACGATCCTCGTGATCGCCGGCGACGGACACACCGGGGAGCAACTGGTCGACCGGTTCCTCACCCTGGCCGGTCCGACCGATCAGTGACATCCTTCCCACCATCCTTCGAAAGAGGCCCATCCGTGAGCAGTGACGAGAACACCCCGACGCCCGAGAAGGTGAGCCTGTGGGGCGGTCGGTTCGCCGACGGTCCCGACGACGCGCTCGCCCAGCTGTCGAAGTCGACGGACTTCGACTGGCGTCTGGCCCCCTACGACCTCGCGGGCTCCCGCGCCCATGCCCGGGTCCTCCACCGGGCCGGGCTCCTGGACGACGCCGAGCTCGACGGGATGATCGCCGCCCTCGACACGCTCGAGGAGAGGGTGAGGACCGGTGAGTTCGTCGCCGCCCAGTCCGACGAGGACGTCCACTCCGGCCTCGAACGCGGCCTGCTGGAGATCGCCGGGCCCGAGCTCGGCGGCAAGCTGCGTGCCGGCCGGTCCCGCAACGACCAGATCGCGACGATGGGCCGGATGTACATCCGTGACAACGCCCGGATCATCGCCGGTCTCGTGCTCGACACCGTCGAGGCGCTCATCACCCAGGCCGCGGCCCACCGCGAGGTGCCGATGCCCGGACGCACCCACCTCCAGCACGCCCAGCCGGTGCTGCTGGCCCATCACCTGCTCGCCCACGCCTGGCCCCTGCTGCGCGACGTCGACCGCCTCATGGATCTCGACGCCCGTGCGAACGTGAGTGCCTACGGGTCCGGTGCGCTCGCCGGGTCCTCGCTCGGCCTCGACCCGCAGGCCGTCGCGGAGGAACTGGGCTTCGGCGACTCCGTGGAGAACTCCATCGACGGCACGGCGTCCCGCGACGTGTTCGCGGAGTTCACCTTCGTCACGGCGATGATCGGTGTCGACCTCAGCCGTCTGTCCGAGGAGATCATCCTGTGGGCGACGAAGGAGTTCGACTTCGTCACGCTCGACGACCGGTTCTCCACCGGGTCCTCGATCATGCCGCAGAAGAAGAACCCCGACGTCGCCGAGCTCACCCGCGGCAAGTCCGGCCGCCTGGTCGGTGACCTCGCGGGTCTCCTCACGACGCTCAAGGGCATGCCGCTGGCCTACAACCGGGATCTGCAGGAGGACAAGGAACCGGTGTTCGACGCCGCGGACACGCTCACCCTCCTCCTCCCCGCCTTCACCGGTATGGTCTCCACCCTCGTCTTCAACGCCGAGAAGATGGAACACCTGGCCCCGCGCGGTTTCGCGCTCGCCACCGACCTCGCCGAGTGGCTGGTCCGCCAGGGCGTGCCCTTCCGTGTCGCCCACGAGCTCTCCGGCGCGGCCGTCAAGGTGGCCGAGTCCCGCGACGTCGAACTGTGGGACCTCACCGACGCCGACTACGCGGAGATCTCCGCGCACTTCACGCCGGAGGTCCGCTCGGTGCTCACCACCATGGGCTCGATCGACTCCCGTGACGCCAAGGGCGGCACCGCCCGCAGTGCGGTCGCGACCCAGCTCGACAACGCGCGTGCGGAACTCGCCCGTCTGCGCGAGTTCGCGACCAGCACCACCCGCTGACCGCAGCCTCCCACCCCCGAGGCGCCCTGCGGTTCCGATGAGAACCTTGGGTTCTAGGGGTCGTTGCAACACTCGTACGGTGGTACGGGCTCACGCAGAAGTTAACAGTTCCCGCAATCGCTCGGCTGGGGTCGCCCAGCCGAGCGTTTTGCGTGGACGCCCAT
>NZ_JBDIUY010000018.1:0-117246 GCF_040212315.1 Brevibacterium litoralis
GGTCGGTTCCTGCAGGTCGCTCGCCCGGTTGTGCGGTCGGAAGGTGTGCGTCGCGAGGTCCTCGGACACCCGGAGGACGGACTCGAAGGTCTCGCGGGAGTGGTCCGCGTAGCGCGGGAGAGCGGTGAGGTCCTCGACCTGCAACCAGTCGTGCAGGAGGAAGTCGAGGTCGGCACGGGACAGTGGCGTCGTCGCCATGGCGGGAGGCCTTCCGGAACGTGACAGGGGTCCCGGTTCGCGCTAGTCAGCCGGACCCACGACTGCCACTCGGTCGCCGGACCCGAACGGCAGCGCGGCGGTCACATCTCGGCGAGTGCGCCCGGGTCCTCGGGGAGGACCTGTCCGCCGTCGACGACGAGACTCTGACCGGTGACGAAGCCTGCCTGTGGAGAAGCGAAGTACAGGGCGGCATGACCGATGTCCTCGACGGTACCGAGCCGTCGCTGGGGGATGGCGGCCGCCATCGAGTCGAGGTAGTCCTGCCCCATGTCTCGGAGGCCCTCGGTGAGGACGTTGCCCGGCTGGACGGCGTTGATCGTGATCCCCCGGGGCGCGAGCTCGAGCGCGGCCGTCCGCACGTAGCCGAGTTGTGCCGCTTTGGACGCCCCGTAGTGGGCCCAGCCGGGATATCCGGTGAGTGGCCCCGTGATCGAGGAGGTGACGACGACGCGGCCGAGTTCGGAGCGGGTGAGTTCCTCCAGGCAGGCCGTCACGCAGAAGGCCGTCCCGTAGAAGTTCGTGCCGACGACCTCGTCGAGGGCGGTGCGGTCGAGTTCCTCCACGCGTGCGGACGGGAACACCCCTGCATTGGCACAGAGGACGTCGATGCCTCCGAACCTCGCGACGGTCGCCGCTGCGAGCGAACGGCAGGACGCTTCGTCGGACACATCGGTGACATGGACGGCCGTCTCACCGTCGATCGATTCAGCGGCACTCTCCAGCGCGGCGACGTCGCGGCCCGCGAGCATGACGGAAGCGCCCGCGGAGGCGAGGACCCGGGCGATGCCGAGTCCGATCCCTTTGCTTCCTCCGGTCACGATCGCGGTCCGGCCGTCGAGGGTGCTGAACATGTGTGTCTCTTCTCGCTGAGGGTGTGGGTGAGTGGGCCGGGGTGCCGGTCAGTCGAGCAACCAGGTGGGGGAGTCGAGGAATTTCCGCGCGACGGTGGCGGTGCCGGGGACCTGCGCGTGCCAGACCGCCGGTGGGAGAGCATCCTCCCGGTGGGTGGTCGTCCACCCGACCATCTGCAGTCGGCGGATCATGCTGAGAGCGCAGGCGTGGGCCAGGGCCTCGTCGTCGAGGCGGCTCACCCCCGAGTAACCCGCGACCCAGTCCCGGGCGAGGTCCGGGGCGTACGGTTCGTGTTCGATGAAGGTGAGCGCCGATGCGAAGTCGTAGAGGTACCACCCGATCCCACAGTCGTCGAAGTCGATGACCGTGAGGTCGGGGCCGGTGCTCATGATGTTCGAGGGTCGGAGGTCCGCGTGTATGAGGCCCCGGTCGGTCTCGGAGGTGGACAGGCCGGCGATCGTGTCACGCGCACGCGCCTCGGCGGCCTCGAACAGGTCCCGCTGGTCCGGGCTCATCCGGGCATCGCGCCAATCGCCCCACCGTGAGGTCGGCCCGAGCATGTCCCCGAGGTCCCAGGAGAACCGGTCGAATCCCTCCGGCCGTTCCCAGGTGGTTGAGTGGCGGTGGAACTTCGCCGTGATCTCCCCGAGCCGACGGTAATAGGGCCGTGGATCCGCCAGGTCCTCGACGACCTCGCCCTCGATGAACGCGAAGGCGACGACGCACCAGGGGTCGGCGCCGTCGGTCTGCGCGACGGGGAGGACGAGGGACCCGTCGTCGAGAGGGAGCACCTCGGGGACCCGGACGTCGGTGTCCTGGGCGAGTGCCCGTACCCAGGCGAGCTCCGAGGAGATCTGGTCGGGACGGACGTGGCCCGGGCGGTGCAGGCGGAGGACCGCGGTCGGAGCCCCGTCGACCTCCAGCCGGAAGGTGGCGTTCTCCGACACCGCGATGAGTCGGGCACGTGTGCGATCCGGGTCCAGCCCCCAACCGGACGTGACGGCACGAAGGAGCCAACCGGGAGCAGGGTCACCCCTCCGGAGCATGGCGAAAGCGGTGAATGGATCGGCGGAGACGGTCTGTGTCATCGGGATCTCCTCGGGGGATCGAGGAGGGTGGGCACCAGTGCCACGCTCGCACGACCGGCAGGGATCAGGAACCCTTGGCGTCGAACTTTTACCCGTTCGACCCATGGCGTCGCCTGCGAAACCGGGCCGTCACGTCGGGCGTCGACCTTTTCACGATGGGGAAACACCACGGACACCCGTGGCAATCCGTCCCTGACAGCATGGGTCCGACACGTCGACCACTCCGGAGGGTTCGGGCACCTTTGAAGTCGGCACATGTACACGTCGTGGCGCCTCGTCCCGCCGAAGGGACCCGAGGCACCCGAAGACCCCGAGGACTCACATGGCATCGCGCTCCACCATCATGGACACGAACAGCTTCCGCACCGAACATGCCGCGGGACTCGACGCCGACACGCGGACGCTCACCGAGCGAAGAGCGGAGCTCCTGGGCGGTTCGTACCGGCTGTTCTACCGGAAGCCCGTGCACCTGGTACGTGGCGAGGGGCAGTACCTGTGGGACGCGGCCGGCCACAAGTACCTGGACATGTACAACAACGTCGCGTCGATCGGCCACGCGCATCCTGCGGTCGTCGAGGCCGTGCACCGACAGATGCAGGAACTCAACACGCACACCCGGTACCTCCACGAGAGGATCCTCGACTACACGGACGCACTGCGGGGCACACTGCCCGCGATGATCGACGCCGCCGACTACAAGGCGATGTACATGTGCACGGGGTCCGAGGCGAACGACCTGGCCCTGCGCGTGGCGAAGGTCCACTCGGGCGGCACCGGTCTCATCGCGACGACGGAGGCGTATCACGGCAACTCCGAGCTGAGTTCATCCGTCTCGCCGGCGCTCGGCAGCGGACAGCCGATCGGGGAGGATGTGTGGCTGTTGCCGGCGCCGGATTCCTACCGCACCGGTGTGGACGACATCGGTGGGTGGTTCGCCGATCGTGTACGAGAGGCGATCGCGGACATGGCCCGGCGGGGTGTGCGGCCCGCCGCCTTCATCGCCGATTCGATCTTCTCCTCCGACGGTGTCCTGCCCGGCCGGTACCTGGCCGAGGCGGTCGCGGTCGTCCACGAGGCCGGGGGTGTGTTCATCGCCGACGAGGTCCAACCGGGCTTCGCCCGGACCGGGGAGAACTTCTGGGGCTTCGCCGCGCACGACGTCGTCCCGGACATCATCACGATGGGCAAACCGATGGGCAACGGCATCCCTGTGTCGGGCCTCCTGGCCCGCTCGGAGGTGCTCGCCTCCTTCAGCGACGCGATCCCGTACTTCAACACCTTCGGTGGGAACCCGGTGTCGATGGCGGCCGCCCAGGCGGTGCTCGAGGTCATCGAACGGGAAGGTCTGCAGGCACACGCCCGCGAGGTCGGTGCCACGGCACTGGGGGCCTTCCGGGAGTTGGCGGACGCCCACCCCTCGGTCGGCGACGTCCGGGGTGCCGGGCTCTTCATCGGCTTCGAGCTCGTCGCGGACAGGACGACCCGGGAACCGGACCGGGAGTCGGCCCTCGACATGCTGGAGGAACTGCGCAGTCGTGGTGTCCTCACCTCGGTGGCCGGACCCCACGGGAACGTGCTGAAACTGCGGCCGCCTCTGCCCTTCGCGGACGAGGACATCCCCTGGGCGGTACGTGCGCTGGACGAGTCACTCACGGCGGTGGAACGGGCGCGGAGGTGACGGCGAGGGGGCCACGGAAACTCGTGACCCCCTCGCCGAAGCGGTGGACCCAGAGGGACTCGAACCCCCGACCCTCTCGGTGTAAACGAGATGCTCTGGCCAACTGAGCTATAGGTCCGTGCGGCACCGTTGTGTGCAGCGCTACGAATATGCCACAGCGCGGGGAGCGTCCAGGAATCCGTGGAGCCCTGTGCCGACCCCGACCACCCGTCGTCCACGGGGACGACGGGTGGGAGGCGAGTGGCGTCGTGGCCCGAGTGCGAGCGGGTCAGCCCCCGACCGTCTCCCGCCCGGGTGGCGGTGTCCCCGCTCCCGGCCGTGTCATGTCCGCGGCGGGCAGCAGCGGGTCCGTCGCGGTCCCGCGCCACAGCGCGATCCACCGCATGACGTGGTAGAGCACGATCGCGGCGACGGAGCCGAGAGCGATGCCCGAGAAGGTCATCGACCCGGCGAGCAGTGTGTAGTCGGCGATCGCGACGATGAGGGCGACCGCGGCGGTGTTGAGGTTCACCGGGTTGGAGAAGTCGACGCGGTTCTGCACCCAGATCTTCACCCCGAGCATGCCGATCATGCCGTAGAGGACGGTCGCGGCACCGCCGAGTACGCCCTCGGGGATCGTCGCGAGGGCGACCCCGACCTTGGGCATCATGCTGAGTGCGAGTGCCACGAGCGCGGCGACGACGTAGGCGGCCGTCGAGTAGACGCGGGTGGCGGCCATGACGCCGATGTTCTCCGCGTAGGTGGTCGTACCGGAGCCACCTCCGGATCCGGCGAGAGCCGTCGAGAGACCGTCGGCGAAGAGTGCGCGCCCGGTCACCGGGTCGAGGTCCTTACCGGTCATCGCCGACACGGACTTCACGTGGCCGATGTTCTCGGCGACGAGGACGAGGACGACGGGCAGGAACAGCGGCAGGACCGCCCAGTCGAAGCTCGGGGCGTGGAAGGACGGCAGACCGACCCACCCGGCGGAGTCGACCGCCGTGAAGTCGACCTCGCCACGGGCGAGTGCCGTGAGGTACCCGACGACCACACCGATGAGGATCGAAAGACGGCCCAGGATCCCGCGGAACAGGACGGCGCACAGGACGATCGTGACGATCGTGACGACGGCGGTGACCGGTGCGGCGGCGACCCAGTTCCAGGCGGCCGGTGCGAGGTTGAAACCGATGAGCGCGACGATCGCGCCGGTGACGACCGGCGGCATGGTGAGCTCGATCCACCGGGTGCCGACGAAGTGGACGACGAGTCCGACGAGCGCGAGCAGGACACCGACGGCGACGATGCCGCCCTGGGCCACGGCCATGCGCTCGGCGTCGAGTGGGGTGCCGGCGGTCGCGTCGTAGAGGGTCACGGCCCCGATCGGGGCGAGGAGCCCGAAGGACGAGCCGAGATAGGAGGGCAGTCGCCCGGCGGTGATGCCGATGAAGAGGAGGGTGCCGACGGCCGTGAAGAACAGCGTGGTCGTCGGCGGGAACCCGGTGATGAGCGGGACGAGGAAGGTCGCGCCGAACATGGCGACGAGGTGCTGGGCCCCGATGCCGATCGTCCGCGGCCAGGACAGGCGCTCGTCCGGCTGGACGACCTCCCCGGGGGCCACGGACCGACCGTCACCGTGGAGTTTCCAGAGAGCCGGCTTCGCCGTCGTCCGCTCACCGGAGCGCGGGGAGGATTCTGGGGAGGATTCGTTCATGACTCCCATTGTCCCCCGGGTCCTCGACCAGGGTGTGTGATACTCCCCGCGCCGGGACCCCGACCGCACACGAGGTGCCCTGCAGTTCTCATGGGAACTGCGGGGCACCTCGTCTGCGGGGGAGTGTCAGTCGCGCAGGGAACGTTTGAGGATCTTGCCCGCGGAGTTCTTGGGCAGGGCGTCGACGAAGTGGACGGCCTTGGGCACCTTGAAGGGGGCCAGCCGGTCCTTCACGTGGGCGAGCACGCTGTCGACCGTGAGGTCGGCGGCATCGAGCACGTCGTCCTTGCGGACCACGTAGGCGGTGATCGCCTCGATCCACTTCTCGTCGGGCTGACCGACGACGGCGACCTCCGCTACTTCGGCGAGTTCGAAGATCGCGTCCTCGACCTGGCGGCTGGCGACGAGCACACCGCCGGTGTTGATGACGTCCTTCACCCGGTCGACGACCTCGATGAAGCCGTTCTCGTCCTGCTTGACGAGGTCACCGGAGTGGAACCAGCCGCCGCGGAAGGCCTCCTCGGTGGCCTCGGGCTTGTTCCAGTAGCCCTCGCACAGGTGCGGGGACCGGTAGAGGATCTCGCCCTGTTCGCCCGGGGCGACGTCCTGGTCGTCGGCGTCGACGACGCGGGTCTCGACGAAGAGGGTGGGCCGTCCGGCGGAGCCCGGGTGGTCGGCGTGCTCCTCGGGGCGCAGGACGGTGCACAGCGGGCCCATCTCCGACTGTCCGAAGCAGTTGTAGAAACCGAGCTCGGGCAGGCGCTCCTGCAGGCGGGTGAGCACCGGGCCGGGCATGATCGAGGCGCCGTAGTACGCCTTGCGCAGACTGGAGAGGTCACGGGTGGCGAAGTCCGGGTGGTTGACGAGCGCGACCCAGACGGTCGGTGCGGCGAAGAAGGTGTCGATCCGTTCGGTCTCGATGAGCTCCATGAGATCGGCCGGGACCGGCCCGGGCACGATGATGTTGTACGCACCGCGGGCGAGTGCCGGGAGCATGAAGACGTGCATCTGCGCCGAGTGGTAGAGCGGCAGGGCGTGGACCTGGCGATCGGAGGCTTCGAAATCGAGCTCGTCGAGACACGAGATGTACTGGTGGACGAGTGCCCGGTGGGTCATCATCGCGCCCTTCGGCGCCGAGGTGGTCCCGGAGGTGTAGAGCAGCTGGGCGAGGTCGGTGTCCGCGACGTCGAACTCCTCCGACCCGGCCGGTGCGACCTCGGCGGCGGTGGCGACCGGCAGCAGGTCGTCGAAGAGCATCCGCTGGACGGTCTGGCCGGCGGCGGTCGCCTCGACGTCGGGCAGCAGGGCCCGGTCGCTCACGACGACGGTGGCACCTGAATCGGTGAGCAGGTACTCCAGTTCGTCGTTCTTCAACTGGTAGTTCACCGGCACGTGGGTGAGCCCGGCCCGGACGACCCCGAGGAAGACGAGGACGTAGAGGTCGGAGTTCGTCCCGTAGGCGGCCACCCGGTCGCCCTTGCCCAGGCCGAGGCCGAGGAAGTGGCGGGCGAGAGCGGTGGCGGCGGAGTCGACCTCGGCATAGGTCCAGGTCCGGTCACCGAACACGAGGGCGGTGTCGCCCGGGACCCGGCGGGCCGAACGGCGGACGAGGTCGGCGATGGTGCTGGCACGTGTGAGGCTTGATCGCGTCGTTGAGATCTCGGTCATGGCCCGAATCTATACGCATCCGGGCGCAGGTGGGAACGGGTGTCCGCAAGGCGGGCGGGCGGAATGGGAACGGCCCGGTGGGCGTCAGTGGGCCCGGGGGAGTGCGCATGTGCGAAAGTGGGCGCATGCACACTCCCACCGTCTCCGATCTCGTCTCCGCCTGTGACGCCCTCTGGCCGCCCGAGTACGCGGAGTCCTGGGACACCGTGGGTCTGGCCGTCGGCGACCCGGACGCCACGGTGCGGAAGGTCCTTTTCGCCCTCGACCCCACCGACGCCGTCGTCGAGAAGGCCGTGAGCGGCGGCTACGACCTCCTGCTGACCCACCATCCCCTCATGCTCCGCGGGGTCACCTCGGTGAGCGCCGCGACGCTCAAGGGTGGTGCGGTGCACCGTCTCATCCGCGCCGGTGTCGCCCAGTTCAACGCCCACACGAACGCCGATTCCGCGCTCGGGGGCGTCACCGACGTCCTCGCCGACCTCATCGACCTGCGCGACCGGCAGCCGCTCGCCCCGACCGCGGGTGCGCCCGAGGGGGTGGGTATCGGCCGTGTCGGTTCCCTGTCGGAACCACGCACCGTCGCCGAGGTGGCCCGCACGCTGGCCGCCGCCGTTCCGGCGACCGTCACCGGAGTCCGCATCGCAGGCGCACCCGAGGCGCCCGTCACCCGGGTGGCCGTGCTCGGCGGCGCCGGTGACTCGATGTTCGAGGCCGTCCGCGCCCACGACGTCGACCTCTACATCACCTCGGACCTGCGCCACCACCCGGCGACCGAGGCGCGTGACACCGCCCATCGCACCGACGACCGGCCACATCTCGTCGACGTCGTCCACTGGGCGGCGGAATCCCCCTGGTGCGAGGTCGCCGCCGACCAGCTCTCGGTCGAACTCGACCGGCGGGGGTTCGCCGTCGACATCGACGTCGACCACACCGTCACCGATCCGTGGACCCTGCGGATCGACCAGGGGACGCACGCGGTTCCCGCCGACGGGGCGGGCGCCTCGGCGGCGGGGGACGAGACGAACGGGAACGGAGACCTGTGATGGAACTGGACGAGGCACAGCAGAAGGCGCTCGTCGCCTGGCTCGACGACCGGGCCGCCCTGCGGCGAAACCGGACGGAGGCGAAGCAGGAGGACCTGCTGGCGCGGCTGAAGGCGACCGCCGAGGACCACACGGCGCGGACGAAGGCGCTGCAGGCGGCGACCGCCGAGAAGGAGACGCTCGAAGAGAGGATCGCCGCGCTGCAGGCGGACATCGATGCCCGCGGCAAGCGGATCGCCGAGATGGAGACCGCGCTCAACGCCGGGACGGGACTGACCTCGAAGGACCTGGTCGCGCTGCAGCACGACATCGAATCGGCCCGTGCCGCCCTGTCCGCGCAGGAGGACGAGGAACTCGTCGCGATGGACGAGTTGGAGACCCTCGACGCACGGATCGACACGGAGAAGGCCGAACTGTCCGAGGTCGCAGCCACGGGTAAGGCGCTCCAGCAGGAGAAGGCGGCCACGCAGCAACGCCTGGACGCCGAGGCGGCGGAGATCACGCAGCGGCTGGCCGCTGATCTTGCGGGGCTACCGGAGGGGTTCGCCGCCGACCTGCGGGCGCGGGAGGCGGCCGGGGGAGCGACGGCCGGACTCGTGAAGGCGGGCGCCTGTGGGGCCTGCGGTCAGGAGTTCAGCGGGGTCGCGAAGGACGCGCTCACCCACGCGAGCCCGGGCACCGTGCTCACCTGCGAGGAGTGCGAGGCGTACCTGCTGGTGCAGTGATGTCGCGGGTGCGGTGGGGTTCCGGGGGCAGTGGAGTCTCGCGTGCGGTGAGGTTTCAGAGCACGACGTCGAGTGCGGCGGGCTTGCGGCCGGTCGAGGCCGTGAACTCGACGCGGTAGTGGGCCGCGGCCCGTTCGACGAGGCTGTCGAGATCCTCCGGCCACGGAGCGGGATCGCGCAGCAGGTGCCCCACGAGTTCCCCGCGCGTGTGCTTGGCGTTGTGGGAGACGACGGTGCGCTTGCCGTCCTTCTCCGTGAACACGTTGACGACGGCCGTGAGCGCCGGGTCGCCGGGCCAGGACTTGCGGTAGTCGGTCGAGCGGCAGTCGAGGACGGGGCGGCCGGCGAACTCCTCGTCGAGGACAGGCGACAGACGCTTCTTCCACCAGGTCGACAGGGTGCCGAGGTCCCCGAGCTTCGTCTTCATCGCCAGTCGGTAGGCCGGGACGGGGTCGAGGGCGCCCACGATGCCGAACAGGCCGGAGCTCACGTACACCTCCTCGAGGCGGGCGCGCAGCGTGGTGGTCGTGGCGTCGTCGGTGGTGTCGGCGCCGGTCGTTCCGGAGCCGCCGTCGGTGGTGAGGGCGACCTCGGAGTCGGTGAGGCCGAGCGCGGCGTACAACACGCCGGTGTAGGTGAGGAGCGCCGGGGCGCAGGGGATCGTCTCCAGCCGGGTGTTCCGTTCGACGTCCGCGCCCAGGCTCTTGCCGACGCCCAACCGTTCGAGGGCATCCGGTGCCGCCGAGACCTCCCGGAGCGTGTCGAGCACGGTGCGGCGCTCGGGTGCGAGGTCCGGGAAGTGCAGGTCCCACAGGTCGAGGGTCGGGCCGGAGTCGGCAGGAGTCTTGCCCTCGGAGGGCGGCAGGAGAACGATCACGGCGGACCATTCTACGGACCGAAGTGGGGTGCCCGGACACGGGTGCCGACGCAGGGCAGCTCACGGAGCGGACGGACCGGCGGACGGTCCGGCGGGTGGACCGCGGTGGGCGGGGAGAGGTCCAGGGCGCCTCGGGAGCGGGGGCGGGTGCGGTGTGCCCGGCGTCCGTTTCCGCCGGGAGGTGGGGGAGGACTAGGATGGACTGTCTGAGGACAGGTCGTCGGACGGTTACGGCGCGTGCACCGACCGGTGTTGGCGACGAGGAACGTCCGGGCTCCACAGAGCGCGATGGTGGGTAACGCCCACCCGGGGTGACCCGCGGGACAGTGCCACAGAGAGCAGACCGCCCGCCCGGTGTCTCGCGACGCCGGCTGTGGGTAAGGGTGAAAGGGTGGTGTAAGAGACCACCGGGTGCCGGGTGACCGGGACCGCACGGTAAACCCCATCGGGAGCAAGATCGTACAGACGGCGTTCGAGGGCTGCTCGCCCGAGCCGTCGGGTGGATCGCTCGAGGGTGTCGGCAACGGCACCCCTAGACAGATGACCGTCGATCGGGACCCGAGCAATCGGCCCGTGAACAGAACCCGGCGTACAGGCGGCCTGTCCTCACTCTCTTCTCGTCGTCGGCTTCCTGTTGTGTTCTTCCTTCCGGTCTTTCCGGCCGGTCAGGTGCTGGGAACCCGGAGGTCCGCTGCTCGGAGGTCTCCTCGCCGGAGTGGCGCTCGGTTGGGCGCTCGGTGGTCCGGTGCTCCTGTGGTGCATCGCCGCGGTCGCGATCCTGCTCATCGGCACGTTCGTCTTCGCCGCGATGATCGCGGTCCCGGGCCTCACCACGAACATCTGGATCATCTGCGCCATGATGGTCCTCAGCGGTGCGACGATCGCCCTGTGGAACGTCACCGTCGTCTCCCTGCGCCAGGAGATCACCCCCGACCACGTGCTCGGGCGGCTCAACAGCGCCTACCGATTGCTCGCGTGGGGTTCCCAGCCGCTCGGCGCACTCCTCGGTGGCCTGGTGGCGGGCGTCGTCGGACTCCAGTGGACCTTCGTGATCTTCGGCCTCGGCACCCTCGTGACCCTCGTGTTCCTCCCGGCGATCAGCAACAGCCGGATCGCCGCCGCCATCGAGGCCTCCGGTGCCACTTCTCGGTGAAAGCCAGTGAAGCTCGAAGGGTAGAAGGGTAGACGGGTAGACGACCAAGTACTTCGGGTAGAAGATGGTTCCATGGGACTGAACATCAAGAAGTCGAGCGCGGAAGAAGCCATTCGAGAACTCGCCGGGCTCACCGGTGAGTCTCTGACGAACGCGCTCGAAACCGCAGTACGCGAACGGCTTGCACGCGTTCGTACCGAGCGAGTCGATTATGCCGAGAACGACAATCTGAGAGCGATCCGGTGCATCATCGCCGGGCGCGAGGCCTCCCGGGAAGAAATCGATGCAGAACTGTACGACGAAGCGGGCCTGCCCCGATGATCGTCGACACTTCGGCCATCATCGCCCTCGTGCATGACGAGCCGACGGCAGAACACGTGTACTCGGTGCTGAGCAGAGACCCTGACACCCGGATGTCGGCCGCTACCAGGGTGGAACTCACCGCAGTGATCTCCCGGTACCGCAGTCCGGCACTCCATCGTCACGTCGACAGGTTGTTGGCCGAACTCGGTGTGCGCATCGAAGCATTCGACTCGAGACAGGCCGAGGCGGCGAGCGCGGCGTATCGGGATTTCGGAAAAGTCTCCGGACATCCGGCCCGACTGAACATGGGGGACTGTTACAGCTACGCGCTTGCGTCCGTCAGCGGTGAACCCCTTGTCTACGTGGGAGACGATTTCACACACACGGACGTGAAGCCCGGCCTGTGAAGCGGACAGCCCTCAGCGCTGCTTCTTGACCTTCGCCTTGCCGTCATTGGCGGCCAGGTAGCCGGCGCCGACCATGCCGGCATCGTTGAACAGTTGCGCGGGGACGATCGGGGTCTTCAGATCCAGGAGCGGCAGGAACTCCGCGTGGCTCTTCGACACCCCGCCGCCGACGATGAAGACATCGGGATTCAACAGCCGTTCGAGCATCGTGTAGTACTGCTGCAGGCGGCCTGCCCACTCTTCGTAGCTCAGGCCCTCCCGGACCTTGACCGATTCGGCGGCCTGGGTCTCGGCGTCGGCGCCATTCATCTCGATGTGTCCGAGCTCAGTGAAGGGCAGCAGGTGACCGCGGGCGAACACCGCGGTACCGATCCCGGTGCCCAGGGTCGTCATGACGGCGACCTTCTTGCGGTAGTCCTGGCCGGCGCCGAAGGACATCTCCGCGAGACCGGCGGCGTCCGCGTCGTTGATGACGTGGCAGGTGCGTCCGGTCGCCGCCTCCACCCGCTCGACCAGGTTCGCCCCGATCCACGAGGGATCGAGATTCGGGGCGAACTCGACGACCCCGTTCTTCACGACACCGGGGAACGCGACGCCCAGCGGCATCCCGTCCAGATCCGCGACCGAGGCGATCGCCTCCTTGCGCACGGCCTTCTCGATCATGCCGTCGAGCGCCTCGACGACGACGGCGACCACCGCGTCCGGCGTGGCGGGCTTGGGTGTGAGCACCCGGTTCCTCTTGAAGGCGAGCTGCGCCGCCTCCAGGTCCACGAGTCCGGCCTTGATGCCGGTGCCGCCGATGTCGATGCCGATGCCGTAGTGCATGGGAGGGTCCTCCGCGTCGAGGTGGGCTGAGAGGGGCGAGGTGGGGCAGGGTGGTTCAGTCGCGCACCGGTCCGTGGTACGTCATGGCGTCCTCGTCCGGCAGGGTCAATATATCCGCACCCGACTCGGTCACGACCAGAGTGTGTTCGAACTGGGCGGAACGCTTGCGGTCCTTCGTCACGACGGTCCAGTCGTCGTCCCACTGGTCCCAGTCCGGGGTGCCGAGGTTGAGCATGGGCTCGATCGTGAAGATCATCCCGGGTTCCATGACCTCGTCGTGCGCCGGGGCCGCGTCGTAGTGCGGGATGATGAGGCCGGAGTGGAACTCGCGGCCCACACCGTGTCCGGTGAAATCGGTGACGACGCCGTATCCGAATCGGCGGGCGTACTTCTCGATGACCCGTCCGATGACATTCACCTGGCGACCCGGCTTCACGGCCTTGATGCCCCGCATGGTCGCCTCGTAGGTGCGCTCGACGAGCAGGCGGGACTCCTCGTCGGGTTCGCCGACGTAGAACGTGTAGTTGTTGTCGCCGTGCATCCCGTCCCTGTACGCCGTGACGTCGAGGTTGACGATGTCCCCGTCCTGCAGGACGGTCGAGTCGGGGATGCCGTGGCAGATGACCTCGTTCACCGAGGTGCAGATGGACTTGGTGAAGCTGCGGTACCCGAGCGTCGACGGATACGCGCCGTGATCGCACATGTACTCGTGGGCGACCCGGTCGAGTTCGTCGGTCGTCACGCCCGGCGCGATGATCTTCCCGGCCTCGGCCATGGCGTTCGCCGCGATCCGGCCGGCGGCGCGGACGAGCTCGATCTCCTCGGCGGTGTACATGTCGCCGCCCTGGCCCTCGTTCGGGACCGCGCGACCCACGTACTCGGGGCGTTCGATGGAGTCCGGGACGGAGCGGACGGGGGACACTTTGCCCTTCGTGAGGGTGCCGAGCGGTGCATGCGTAGTCATGATGCTCCCCAGTCTATGCGCAGGTCATGTCCTAGGATCAGGGGGATCCACGACACGAAGGGGGAGGGGCGACCAGGTGGAGAACTCCGCGCTCGAGGGATTCCAGGACGTCGTCCGGCAGTCGAGCACCCCGCAGCAGATCGCCGACCACGTGCTCGCGTCGATCGCCTCGGGCGCTCTCCCGGAGGGTGCTGCGCTACCGCCCGAACGGGAACTCGCCGCGGGACTCCAGGTCTCCCGTTCCAGCGTGCGGGCGGCCCTCGACCGGTTGGAACGCGGCGGCTTCGTCGTCCGGCGGCGGGGTCGCGGCGGTGGTACCTTCGTCGCCCGGCCGGACTCCGCGGCACTCGACGGGGTCTCGGACCGGGTTCACGAGTTCACCCGCGCCCGGCGGCACCTGCTCGACGCCCGCGCCGTCCTGCAGAACCGCGTCGCGCACCACGCCGCCCTCCATCGCACCGACGCCGAGGTGTCCCTCCTGGAGGGCCTCGCCGCGGCCTATGCCGGGACGAAGGACGCCGCTGCGGCGCGCGTGGCCGACGCCCGCCTGCACCACGCCATGGCGGTCGCCGGTCACAACCCCGAGATCGAGCGGATGGCGGTCGATCTCGACACCCGGATCAACGCGGGGTTCCGGCACGACCCGTTCTCCGCGGCCTTGTTCACCCGTGCCTGCGAGGACCACCGGCACATCGTCGCGGCGATCCGCAACCGCGATGCCGACTCCGCCGCCCGCCTCTGCGAGGAGCACTTCCGGGCGACGACCATTCTCGAGGAATGAACGGATCTCCGAAACGGCGTGGAGGAGCCGGAAAATCGGGCACAGTCGGGCGACGACCATCCTCGAGGAGTGAGGTGGCGCCGGGACTGTCGTGGAGGAGACGGAAAATCGGGCACAGTCGGGCGACGACCATCCTCGAGGAGTGACCGTGCCATCCTCGAGGAGTGACCGTGCCATCCTCGCGGAGTGACTGCCACGGGAAACAGCCCGGACACGTGTTCTCGACTACAGTGATCTCCGAGTGCTCATACGACCCAGGAGGCCCATGTGAACAGTGGTGACAGCGGTCGGGATCGCCAGGATCCCGGCGCCGACAAGTACTGGTTCAACACCCGGACCCGCACCGTGGAGAAGGGGAAGAAGAGCGCCTGGGAGAACCGCATGGGCCCGTACGACACGGAAGAGGAAGCGCGGAACGCGCTCGGCACCGCCGCGGAACGGACCGCGGACTGGGAAGCCGACGACTGGAACGCGTGAGCACCCACGATCACCGTGCGCACCGTGTGGTCGGTCGCGCACACCGGACCGCAGAACTGGACGAACGAGAGGGACGTCGATGGTTTCCATGAGCAGGCAGCAGGAGTACGTCCTCAAGGCGATCGAGGACCGGGACGTCCGTTTCATCCGGTTGTGGTTCTCCGACGTCGTGGGGCAGCTGAAGTCGGTGGCGATCGTGCCGGCAGAACTCGAGGGTGCCTTCGGCGAGGGGATCGGCTTCGACGGCTCCTCGATCGAGGGCTTCAGTCGGGTCTTCGAGTCGGACATGGTGCTCCGCCCGGACCCCACCACCTTCAGCCTCCTGCCCTGGCGCGGTGAGAAGGAACCCACCGCCCGCATGCTCTGCGACGTGTACGACCCGGACGGCCACCCGGCCGCCGTGGACCCCCGTCGGGTCCTCAAGAACACGATGGACCGGGCCGCGGAGATGGGCTTCACCTTCTACGTACACCCGGAGATGGAGTTCTACCTCTTCGAGTCCGGCAACCTCGACGGTGACCTGCCGCGACCGGTCGACACCGCCGGGTACTTCGACCACGTGAACGGGGGGACCGCGAACGACTTCCGTCGCGAGGCGGTCCACACCTTGGAGTCGATGGGCATCTCCGTCGAGTTCTCCCACCACGAGGCCGGTCCCGGCCAGAACGAGATCGATCTGCGGTACGCGGACGCGCTCACGATGGCCGACAACGTCATGACGTTCCGGACCGTCGTCAAGGAGGTCGCGCTCCAGCAGGGTGTCTTCGCCTCCTTCATGCCCAAGCCGCTGGCCGACCAGCCGGGTAACGGCATGCACACCCACGTCTCCTTGTTCGAGGGCGAGACGAACGTGTTCTACGACCCCTCGGCCGAGTACAGCCTCTCGAAGCTCGGGCGCCAGTTCGTCGCCGGTCTGCTCAAGCACACCCCGGAGATCGCGGCGGTCACCAACCAGTACGTGAACTCCTACAAGCGCATGTGGACCGGCCACGAGGCGCCCAGCTACATCTGTTGGGGCCACCGCAACCGGTCCGCCCTCGTGCGCATCCCGCAGTACAAGTCCGGCAAGGCTTCCTCGGCCCGGGCCGAGTACCGCGGCATCGACTCCGCGGCGAACCCCTACCTGGCCTACGCGCTCATGCTCGCCGCCGGCCTCAAGGGGATCGAGGGCGAGTACGAGCTCCCCGACGAGGCCGAGGACAACGTCTGGGAGCTCTCGGAGACCGAGCGCCGCGCCATGGGCATCGAGCCGATGCCGCAGAGCCTGGACGACGCCCTGGAGAAGATGCAGAACTCCGAGCTCGTCGCCCAGACGCTCGGCGAACAGGTCTTCGACTTCCTCCTGCGCGACAAGCGCACGGAGTGGACCGAGTACCGCAACCAGGTGACGCCCTTCGAGCTCAAGCGGCACTTCTACACCCTGTGAGGTGAGCGCGGTGAGC
Organism: Brevibacterium litoralis; assembly: GCF_040212315.1. Lineage (NCBI taxonomy): Bacteria > Bacillati > Actinomycetota > Actinomycetes > Micrococcales > Brevibacteriaceae > Brevibacterium > Brevibacterium litoralis. Next base: position 16,193 of record NZ_JBDIUY010000018.1, read on the forward strand.
ACCCGAACCCGCCGGACGGACCCCGGCGCGCGCACCTCCGTCGTGTTCGGTTCCGAGGAGCGCGCCCGCAGGTTCCTGCGGCAGGCGCAGGATCTCCTCGGCGTCGACATCGACGGCACCGACCGGTCCACGGCGGCCTACCGGTCCTTCGCCCGCTCGGCCGATCCGGACGCCGCGGCGCTCCGTCTGCTCCAGGTCATCGAGTCGCAGGTGGCGGCCGGTCGGAAGGACCGGGCGACCGAGCTGCTCGCCGACCACGCGGTCCTCGACCGCCTCGTCGTCGTCCTCGGCGCTTCCGAGGCGCTGTGCTCCCACCTGGAGAAGTGGCCGGACGCGCTCGATCTGCTCGCCGCGGGTGCCCGCCAGGACGCCCTGCAATCCGCGGATCCCGCGCCCGAGGCGCCCGCGGAGGGGGCCCTGGGGAGTGCAGGGCACCTCCCCGGCGGGGAATCCCACCGGGAGGCCCTGCTGCGGGCGGTCGGTGCGGACCCCGCGGCCGCCGATCCGGTGGCGGCGACCTCCGGACCCGCCGGTGTGCAGGCGATGCGGCGGGCCTACCGGGACCGCCTCACGGTCGTCGCCGCCCGGGACCTGTGCCATCCGGAGCCGCAGACGATCGTCGACGAGGTGAGCGTCGAGCTCTCCGACCTCGCGGCGGCGGCCCTGGAGTCCGGTCTGGCCGTGGCCCGGGCGGAGATCGATCCGGAGCACCGGGTCCGCCTGGCCGTCATCGCGATGGGTAAGTGCGGGGCGCGGGAGCTCAATTACGTGAGCGACGTCGACGTCGTCTACTGCTGGGAACCGACCGCGGGTGAACCCGACGAGGAGAAGACCGAGCTGGCGACCCGTCTGGCCCTGCGGCTGCAGGAGACGACGAGTGCCTTCGGGCAGGACTCCGCGCTCACGGAGCTGCCCCTGTGGGAGCTCGACCCGGCGCTGCGTCCCGAGGGCAAGGCCGGTCCGCTCGTGCGGACCTTCTCGGAGTTCCAGCACTACTACGCGCGGATCGCGGAGAACTGGGAGTTCCAGGCGCTGCTCAAGGCGCGTCCGGTGGCCGGGGACATGGACCTCGGGAACGACTGGTGGGAGGCGCTCGGACCGCTCGTGTGGCGGGCCTCGGAGCGGGAGGGCTTCATCGAGCAGGCCCGGGCCATGCGCCGTCGGGTGGTCGACACGATCCCGCCCAAGGAAGCGGAACGGCAGATCAAACTGGGTGTCGGGGGACTGCGCGACGTCGAGTTCTCCGCGCAGATCCTGCAACTCGTCCACGGCCACGACGACCCGGACATCCGGGTGCGGGCCACACTGGGAGCACTGGCCACCCTCGGGGAGAAGGGGTACGTCTCGACCTCCGACACCGTGGAGTTCGACGAGGCCTACCGGTTCCTCCGGGTCGTCGAGCACCGTCTGCAGATCCCGCGGATGCAGCGCACCGCGTTGCTGCCCACCCACGACGAGAAGCTGCGCGTCCTCGCTCGCAGCGTCTACTCCTCCGGGGACCGCAGTGGGCAGCGTCTGGTCGAGGAACGAGAACACCGGGCGGTGCGGGTGCGCACGCTCCACGAGTCGATCTTCTACCGGCCCGTCCTCGAGGCGGCCGCCGGACACGAGTACGACCGCCTGTCGCCGGGTGCCGCACGTGAACGTCTGCGTGCCTTCGGCTATGCGGACCCGCAGGCGGCGATGGGTCACATCCAGGCGCTCACCGCGGGTGTGAGCCGGGTGTCGACCGTCCAGAAGCAGGTGCTGCCGGCGCTTCTCGACTGGTTCTCCGAGGGTGTCGACCCGGATGCCGCGCTCCTGTCCTTCCGCCGGCTCACCGCGGCCCTCGACTCGAACGGCTGGTTCCTGCGTCTGCTCCGCGACTCCGGGTACGCGGCGACCTCCCTGGCCCGGATCCTCTCGCTCTCGCGGTTCGCGAGCTCCCTGCTGGAACGCAACCCCTCCGCGGTCTCCTGGCTCGACGACCAGTCCCTGCTCGCACCGCGGGAGGACGCCGTGCTCGACCGGGAGGTCGAGTCCCTGCTCACCCGCCACGGCGGGGACGCGGTCCCGGCGCTGCGGGCGGCCTACTCCCGTGAGGTCCTGCGGACGGCGATGGGGGAGATCCTCGGGGTCGTCGACCGGGCGGAGACACCGGGTCTGTTGTCGCGGGCCATGGACCGGACGATCGACGGGGCCCTGCGTGCGGTCCGCACGCGCCTGGACTGTCAGGCCGCTGAGGCCGGGAAGCCGGTGCCGTCCTACGAGTTCATGGTCGTCGCGATGGGTCGTCTGGGCGGGCAGGAGATCGGGTACTTCTCAGATGCCGACGTCATGTACGTCTACCGCCCCCACGAGGACCTCGGCGTCGACGACCGGGCCAGGCTGGCCGCACACGCGAAGAAGGTCGCGATGACGCTCGCGGCCGATCTCGGCGCGGCGGGCACCTCGCAGGCGATCGAGCTCGACGCGGACCTGCGTCCCGAGGGCAAGCAGGGGCCGCTGGCCCGGACCTTCGAAGGCTACCGCGCCTACTACTCCCGCTGGTCGGAACCCTGGGAGGCCCAGGCGCTCCTGCGTGCCCGCCCCGTGGCCGGGTACCGGCCGCTCGTCGAGGACTTCCTGGGTCTCGTCGACCCGCTGCGATATCCGGAGACCGTCCCCGAGGCGTCTGTCCGTCAGATGCGCAAGCTCAAGGCGCGCATGGAGACCGAACGTCTTCCACGCGGGGCGGACCCGCGGACCCACATCAAACTCGGGCGCGGGGGACTGTCCGACGTCGAGTGGTGTGCCCAGCTCATCCAGTTGCGTCATGCGCACGAACACCCGGAGATGCGGACGACGCGCACCCTGCCGGTCCTCGACCACGCCGCCGCGGTGGGGCTCCTCGACCCGGAGGACAGGGACGTGCTCTCCCGCGCCTGGACGCTCGCGACCGAGGTGCGAGCCGCCGTCATGCTCTACCGGGGCCGGACCGCGGAGAGCCTGCCGGTCGACGTCCACGAACTGGAGGCCACCGCTCGGCTCATGGGATACGAGCCGGGTGGCGCCCGGGAGTTGCGGGAGGACTACCTCCAGGCGACCCGCCGCGCGCGGGTCGTCATGGAGCGCGTCTTCTTCGGCTTCGAATGAAACTGTCCCGGCCCCTGCACCGACGGTGCAGGGGCCGGGACAGTCGGTGCCGGGTCAGGTCACCAGGTGATGGCGGGGTCCGGGGTGTCGTCGCCGACGACGTGGTTCTTCGGCACGACGGTGAGACCGGAGTCGGTGACGGTGTAGCCGCGACGGCGGTCCACCTCGGGGAACAGTCCGACCGTCTCACCGGGCGGGACGACGACGTTCTTGTCGAGGATCGCCCGGTGGACGCGGGCGCCGCGGCCCACCTCGACGTTGTCCATGAGCAGTGAGGCGGAGACCGCGGCGAGGGAGTCGACCTTGACGCCCTGGGAGACGACGGACCCCTCGACGTAGCCGCCGGAGACCACCACACCGGCGCCGACGATCGAATCGACGGCGCGTCCCGGCTGCCGGTCGACGTCGTGGACGAACTTGGCCGGTGGGAGCACGTGCTGGCGGGTGTAGATCGGCCAGCGGCTGTTGTACAGGTCGAAGGACGGGACCGGGGCGATGAGGTCCATGTGTGCCTCGTAGAAGGCGTCGATGGTCCCGACGTCACGCCAGTAGCCGTGGTCGGCCTCGTGCTCACCGGGGACGACGTTGCGGGCGAAGTCGTAGACACCGGCCTGACCGCGGGCCACGAAGTCCGGGATGATGTTGCCGCCCATGTCGTGGTCGGAGGAGTCGTCCTGGGCGTCGGTGACGACCATGTCGACGAGCGCCCGGGCGTCGAAGACGTAGTTGCCCATCGAGGCGAGGAACTGGTCCGGGGCGTCGGGCAGGCCCTGCGTCGTCGCGGGCTTCTCGACGAAGGCGTCGATCCGGCAGGGATCGTCCGGGTTCGTCTCGATGACCCCGAACTGGTTCGACTGGTCGAGGGGCTGGCGGACCGCGGCGACGGTGGCGGGCAGTCCGGAGTCGATGTGCGCCTGGATCATCTGCCGGAAGTCCATGCGGTAGACGTGGTCGGCACCGACGACGACCACGATGTCCGGCTTGGCGTCGTGGATGAGGTTGAGGCTCTGGTAGATCGCGTCCGCGCTGCCCTGGAACCACCGCTTGCCCACGCGCTGCTGGGCCGGCACCGAGGCGATGTAGTTGCCGAGCAGGGACGAGAACCGCCAGGTCTCGGAGATATGGCGGTCGAGCGAGTGCGACTTGTACTGGGTGAGGACGACGATCTCGCGGAACCCGGAGTTCACCAGGTTCGACAGCGCGAAGTCGATGAGTCGGTAGGACCCGGCGAAGGGCACCGCGGGCTTGGCCCTGTCATGGGTGAGGGGTTGCAGGCGCTTGCCTTCCCCTCCTGCCAGGACGATCGAGAGGATCTTGGGATCTCGCATGTCGTTCCACACTCCTTGGTGCAGCCGGGGAGGGCCTGTTACCTCGACCACATTACGAGGAATCGTGGAGCGACGCACAGTTGGCAGGATGAATTTGTCGTGGGCGCGGTCCGGTCCGGGTCCGACTCTGGTCCACAGGTCCCACCTGTGGTTGGATTCACATGTGCGTACCGACATCGTGACGAAGGAATTCCCGCCCGAGGTCTACGGCGGTGCAGGCGTGCACGTCGCAGAGCTCGCTGGTGTGCTCGACGGGCTGTTGGACCTCCGCGTCCACGCGTTCGGCGGGGAGCGGGCCGAACCCTATGCGACCGGCTATCCCGAGCTGCCGGAGCTCGCCGGTCAGAACTCGGCGCTGCGGACCCTCGGGGTCGACCTGTCGATGGTCGCGGCCATGGAGGGGGCGGACCTCGTCCACTCCCACACCTGGTACGCGAACATGGCCGGGCACCTCGCCGGCCTCATGTACGACGTCCCGCACGTGCTCTCCGCGCATTCCCTCGAACCCCTCCGTCCCTGGAAGGCCGAGCAGTTGGGCGGCGGGTACGCGCTCTCCTCTTGGGCCGAGCGCACCGCCTACGAGGGCGCCGCCGGCATCATCGCGGTCTCCGAAGGCATGCGCCGCGACATCCTGCGGGCCTACCCCCAGGTCGACCCGGACAAGGTCCGCGTCGTCTACAACGGCATCGACTCCACCGCCTGGCAACCGAACCCCGACACCGAGGCGCTCGCGGAGTTCGGCATCTCCACCGACCGTCCCAGCGTCGTCTTCGTCGGACGGGTGACCCGGCAGAAGGGCCTGCCCTTCTTCCTGCGGGCGGCGGCGCTCCTGCCGAAGGACGTCCAGATCGTCCTGTGTGCCGGGGCCCCGGACACGCAGGAGATCGCCGCCGAGGTGAACGGCCTCGTCGCCGACCTGCAGGCCGAGCGGGACGGCGTCGTCCTCATCGAACAGATGCTCCCGCGCGAGAAGCTCACGCAGATCCTCACCCACGCGACGACCTTCGTGTGTCCGAGCGTCTACGAGCCCCTGGGCATCGTGAACCTCGAGGCCATGGCCTGCGGCGCGCCCGTCGTCGGCACCGGCACCGGCGGCATCCCGGAGGTCGTCCTCGACGGCGAGACCGGGATCATCGTCCCGATCGAGCAGGTGCAGGACGGTACCGGCACCCCGGTCGACCCGGAGGTGTTCGTCCGGGACCTGGCCGACGGGCTCACCCGGATGGTCTCCGACCCGGACGCCGCGGCGGTGATGGGCCGGGCCGGTCTGCAGCGGGCCGTCGAGCACTTCTCGTGGCAGCGGATAGGCGAGCAGACCGTCGAGGTGTACCGGTCCCTCCTGTGATGGCGTGTCCGTCCCCGGTGGTGGGCCCGCTCTCGGAGGAGGACCCGCGACCGGTGGAGGGCCCGTTCCGGGGACCGGGCCCGGTATCGTGACCGCATGCCGGTCCGTCGTCTGACAGTTCTCGTCCGCTCCTTCCGGTGGCGGACGCTCGGCGTGGTGCTGCTGGCCACGGCCCTGGGGCTGGCGCTCACCGGGTCCCTCCTGTTCTTCCAGCAGATCAACTCCGTCTACACGACGACACTCGACGGCGTGCAGGACGAGATCGAGGACCTGAGGAACATCGCGAGCGGCCGCAGCCAGGCGGACGGAACTCTCGAGGACCCCTCGGGATCCGACCTGCCGGAAGACACCGAGGCGCGTACCTTCGCGACCGTGGAGGAACTCCTCTTCGAGGTCCTCCGGTCCGACGCCCCGAGTCCCTCGGAGAACTTCGCGGCCTTCATCGACGGACGGATGGTGTACGTCCCGGTCCAGACCGACGAACACCGGATCGACGTCGAGGATCCCTTCCTCGTCGAGATGGCCCTGAGCCTCGCGGACCCGACGGCCGGCACCATCCATCGGAAGACCCTGGCGAACGATCAGGAGGTCCTCCTCACCATGCAGCCGGTGACGGTCGAAGGAGATGACTCGCAGGGATACCTGCTCGTCGTCCGGGACCTGTCCCGCGGGTACGTGGAGGTCTGGCAGAACACGTGGATGTTCATAGGCATCTCCTTGTTCACCCTCCTCCTCGTCGGCATCCTCGGATATTCCGTCATGTTCCGTCTCATGCGGCCCCTGGAGCGGATCACCCGGGTGGCCGAGACGGCGAACACGACGGACCTGGGCGCCCGCGCCGAGCTCATCGGCACCGGTGACGAGATCGACCGGCTGGGTCAGGCATTCAACGCGATGATGGACCGGGTGGAGGACGGGATCACGGAGCAGCGACGCTTCATGTCCGATCTCAGTCACGAACTGCGCACCCCCATCACGATCGTCCGCGGGAACCTCGAGGTCATGGACGAGACCGATCCGGAGGACGTGTGTGAGACCCGGAAGCTGACCCTCGGGGAGATCGACCGGATGAACCGGATGGTCGATGACCTCTCCCTCCTGGCCAAGGCCCGCCGCAGCGACTTCGTGCAACCGGCGGCCACCTCGACGGCGCGGATCGTCTCCGAGGTCGTGACGAAGGCCGAGGCGCTCGGGCCGCAGACCGTCGAGGCGGGGACCTCCGTCGACCAGGCGATCGTCGTCGACGCCCAGCGGATCGTGCAGGCGCTCCTGCAGCTGTGCAAGAACGCCGCGACGTACACCCCGGACGACTCCCGGATCGAGATCTCCGCCCTCACGGTGTCCGGTCTCGCCGACCGTCCGGAACTCGGGCGTGCGGTCCTCTTCCGGGTCGTCGACGACGGACCGGGTATCGCCGAGGAGGACCAGGCGCACCTCTTCGACCGGTTCCACCGGGGCCGGGCGGCACGGAACAAGGACGGCACGGGGCTCGGCCTGTCGATCGTGCAGGCGATCGCGCAGGCCCACGGGGGCTGGGCGGAACTCGAATCGGAACCGGGACACGGGGCGGCCTTCACCGTCGTGGTGCCGGCCGAGCCACCCGCGGAGTTCCCGGAGGCCCCGGACCTCGTTCCGGAGGTGGTGGACATCGTGCCGGAGACCGCGGAACTCCCGCGGGTCCCTGACGGCACTCAGGTGCCGCTCGACGGGACCCGGAACGACGACGCATCGGAGGGTACGACCTCCCCGAAGGAAGGAACACCATGGCGCACATCCTGATCGCGGAGGACGAGGAGAACATCGCCCGGTTCATCGCCAAGGGGTTGAAGAAGGCCGGTCACAGCTCGGACATCGCCGCCGACGGGATGTTCGCGCTCCAGTCCGCGCTGCACGGGGGGTACGATCTCATCGTCCTCGACGTGGGCCTGCCGACCCTCGACGGGTTCTCGGTCCTCGCCGCCCTCAAGGAGTCGAAGAGCCCCGTTCCGGTCATCATGTGCACGGCGCGGACCTCGGACGAGGACACGGTGCACGGACTCACCGGAGGAGCGGTCGACTACATCCCCAAACCTTTCACCGTCGCCGAACTGGTGGCACGCGTCGACCTGCGTCTGGTGACCGGGGCACCGGCGACCGGCGCGGTCCGCGCACCCGAGGAGGACGACGGTCTGCGGGCCGGTCCCATCTCCCTGGACGTGCGGACCCGCCAGGCGACGGTGGGCGAGCGGGTCGTCGACCTCTCCGCCCGCGAATTCACCCTCGCCGAGCTATTCGTCACCAACAAGGGCGTGGTGCTCGAACGCGGGCAGATCCTCGACGAGGTGTGGGGTTACGACCACGACGGGAAGTCGAACGTCGTCGAGGTCTACGTCCGGTACCTGCGTCAGAAGCTCGGGGCCGGTGCCATTCTCACCGTCCGCGGACTCGGTTACCGCATGCCGGTGGACCCCGAGGTGGAGTAGGAAGGGCACGGGCCCGGCTCCGGACCCGATGAGAACCCTCTCATCCGGTCATCATCGCCCGTTCACACCGGGGGTCCACACTGGATGGGAACTCGGCGGGGCACGACCCGAGACCACGGTCCGCTTCCGTCCCACCCACGATCCCGGGAGACCCATGCGCTACGTCCTCACCATCGGTGCCGCCATCCTGGCCATGGTCGTCGGTGTCGGTCTGTGGGCCACCATCACCCCCGCGGCCACGGAGCCGACGAGCGAACCCGTCGTCGCCCGTACCGCGGGCGACGACACCCCGGGGGCGGACGACGAGGACGGCTCCGACGGCGAGGCGCCCGGCGCTTCCGACCCCGGTGCGGAGGACACCACGGCTGGCGGTGAGGGCGGGACCCGTGGGGACGGCGCGGGCACGGACGAGGGTTCCGGGCAGGGCGCCTCGGGTGCGGGTTCCGGATCCTCCGGCGACTCCGCGGAGCCCGCGACGGACTCGACCGTCGAGGTGAGCGGCACGCGGGCGCAGCCGCCGCAGGAGGTGGGCCCGGCACCCCGCCAGGGCAGTGGCTCGTCGGGGAGCGGATCCTCGTCCTCGGGCGGCGGTTCGTCCTCGTCGGGTGGAGGGTCGTCCTCCGGTGGCGGCTCGTCCTATGACGATGACGATGACGACTGGGACGACGACGATGACGATGATGATGACGACGATGATGACGATGACGACGACTGATCACTCCGGCCAGGGGTGACCCACCGGCCTGCAGGAGGGCCGCACGGAACGATTCCGTGCGGCCCTCCTGCGTGAGGTCCCCGGTGTGTGGTCCCGGCGGCGGCGTCAGGCGAAGTCGAGGCCCAGGAGGGCGTTCTCGACGACCTCGGGCAGAGCCGGGTGGATCCAGTACTGGCCGCGGGCCAGGGTGTCGGCCGGCTGGTCGAAGGCGATCGCCTGGATGAGCGGCTGGATGATCATCGAGGCCTCGTCGCCGAGGACGTGGGCGCCGAGGAGACGGCGGGTCGTCCGGTCGGCCACGAGCTTCACGCATCCGATGGTGTCCTCCAGGGCCCAGCCGTAGGCGACGTCCGCGTACTCCTGGACCTTGACGGTGACGTCGTGGCCGGCGTCCCGGGCCTGCTGTTCTGTGAGCCCGACGGAGGCGACCTGCGGGTCGGAGAAGACGGCGGCCGGGACCCCGGTGTGGACGGTCGTGACGAGGTCCGCCTCGACCGCGGATCCCGGCGCACCCGCGGTGATGTCGGCCAGCAGGTTGTCCTGGACGACGCGCGCCTCGTGGTTGGCCACGTGCTTGAGCATGTACGGCGAGCAGATGTCGCCGAGTGCGAAGACGCCGGGCAGGGGAGTGCCGCCGGCGAGCACGCGCTGGTGGGAGTCGACGGCCACGCGGCCCTCGACGAGGTCGATCCCGGCGGCCTCCAGCCCCAGGCCCTCGACGGCCGGGGTGCGGCCGGTGGCCAGCAGCACGCGGTCCGTCTCGAGGGTGGACCCGTCGCCGAGGTGGAGGACGGTAGGGGTGCCGGAGTCCGGGTCACCGGCCTCCAGGCGGGTGACGGAGGTGCCGAGGCGGAGGTCGTGGGCGGCACCGAAGGCGGCCGTGAAGCGTGCGGAGATGTCCGCGTCCTCGACGGTGAGCATGCCCGTGCCGCGGACGAGGACCGTGACCTCGACGCCGAGGGAGGAGAAGACGTGGGCGAGTTCCGCGGCGATGAAGCCCCCGCCGACCACGGTCATGCGGGCCGGGAGTGACTCCATGCGCATGACGGTGTTCGAGGTGAGGACGGGGTAGTCCGGGGTGTCGACGCGGGTGGGGTCGAGTCCGGTGATCTCCGGCAGGTGGGCGCGGGCGCCGGCCGCGATGACGACGCGGTCCGCCGTGAACTCGGCACCCGAGGCGGACCGGAACGAACGGGGTCCGGTGAAGTGCACGTGTTCGGGGTACACCGTGACGTTCGGCAGCCGTTCGGTGCGGTACTCGCGACCGCCGGCCTCGATCGGGTCGATCCGGCCGAACACACGGTCGCGGATCGCCGGCCAGTCGGCGGTCTCGAAGCGCGTGGTCAGCCCGAACCGGGAGGTGGAGTCGGCGGCGGCATTGCGGGCCAGGTCGGCGGTCTTCACGAAAATCTTCGTGGGGATGCAGCCGACGTTGAGGCAGGTGCCGCCGAACAGCCCGGCCTCCGCGATGGCCACCCGTTGGTCGTCGAATCGGTGGTCCACGATCGAGTTGCCGGAGCCGGTACCGATGACGAGGAGATCGTAATGGGTCATGCGCCCGAGTTTATGCCCGCCCGTCGACCGCACGGCCCGGTGTCCACCATGAGGTGGTTCGGGGAACGCGAACCGCCCCTGGTCGGGGAGAGTCCGGCGTGATGCCGTGGTCTCCCTGACCAGGGGCGGTTCGTCGGGTACCGACCGGATCGGTCGGGCCGGGATCAGACCGAGTAGTAGAGCTCGAACTCGGTGGGTGTCGGACGCAGACGGGCCACGTCGATCTCCGACTCGCGCTTGTAGGAGATCCACTCCTCGATGAGGTCGTCGGTGAAGACGTCACCGGCGGTGAGGAACTCGTGGTCCTCCTCGAGGGCCGCGAGGGCACCTTCGAGGGAGTCCGGCACGGTCTTCATGGACTTGAGCTCCTCGGCGGGCAGCTCGTAGAGGTCCTTGTCGACCGGCTCCGGCGGCTCGATGCGGTTCTTGATGCCGTCGATGCCGGCCATGAGCTGCGCCGAGAAGGCGAGGTAGGGGTTCGACGAGGGGTCCGGCACGCGGAACTCCAGGCGCTTGGCCTTGGGCGAGGCGCCGGTGATCGGGATGCGGATCGAGGCCGAACGGTTCCGGGCCGAGTAGACCAGGGTGACGGGCGCCTCGTAGCCGGGGACCAGACGACGATAGGAGTTGATCGTCGGGTTGGTGAAGGCCAGGACGGCACCGGCGTGCTCGATGAGGCCACCGATGTACCAGCGGGCGATGTCCGACAGACCGGCGTAGCCGTTCTCGTCGTAGAACAGCGGCTCGCCGTCCTTCCAGAGCGACTGGTGGCAGTGCATGCCGGAGCCGTTGTCGTCGAACATCGGCTTGGGCATGAAGGTCGCCGACTTGCCGAAGTCGGTGGCGACGTTCTTGACGACGTACTTGAAGTTCAGCAGTTCGTCCGCGGCGTGCTGCAGGGAGTTGAACTTGTAGTTGATCTCCTGCTGACCGGCGGTACCGACCTCGTGGTGGGCGCGCTCGACCTCGAAGCCCAGCTCCTGCAGGGTCAGCGAGATGGCGTCGCGGACGTCGGCGAAGTGGTCCTGCGGCGAGGTGGGGAAGTAGCCACCCTTGTGCGGGGTCTTGTAGCCGAGGTTGCCGCCCGGCTCATCGCGGCCGGTGTTCCAGGCGGCCTCGATGGAGTCGAACTTGTAGAAGGACTCGCCCGGCGTGTTGAGGTACTGGACGTTGTCGAACAGGTAGAACTCGGCCTCTGCGCCGAAGAAGGCGGTGTCGGCGATACCGGTCGACTTGAGGTAGGCCTCGGCCTTGGCGGCGACCTGGCGCGGATCGCGCGAGTACGCCTCGTCGGTGAAGGGATCCACGATCGAGTGGAAGACGACGAGGGTCTTGGCCTCACGGAAGGGGTCGATGTAGGCGGTGCTCACATCGGCCAGGAGCTTCATGTCCGACTCGTTGATGGTCTGGAATCCGCGGATCGAGGAGCCGTCGAACAGCAGACCCTCGTTGATCGCGTCCTCGTCGTAGGAGGCCGCGGGGAGGTTGAAGTGCTGCACCTGGCCGGGGAGGTCGGTGAAGCGGATGTCGACGAACTGGACCTCGTTCTCCTTGATGAACGAGACGAGCTCGGAAGGGGTCGAGAACACTGTGACTCCTGATGCTGGCGGGCAGGGCGAGAGGACCGGTGTGGTCCCGGGACTTGTCCCGGTTCCTGGTCCACGTCGTGAGTGACGCTAGTGGCGGCCGATGAAGCCGACGTGTCCCGAATGTTTCGGGAGTGTTTCTCAGCTCACGTCGTGGACACACTACCGGACGCTTCGGGCCCCGCAACCGATCGGTAGGCTGGGGACGTGATCGACAGAGAAGACATCGGCTCCTGGATGGACGGCCCGCAGCACCACCTCGAGGAGGGGGAGTGGCCGGGTAGACGGCTGGGTCTGCCGGAGACCGGGCCGGGCGCGCGTGCCCCGCACTGGCGCCGATTGGTGGGTCTGTGCATCGACTGGGCGGCGTGCTCGGCGATCGCACTGACATTCACCGACTACGCCTCGATGCAGTTCAACGCGGCGGTGCTCGTGATCTTCTTCCTCGAGAACCTCGTGCTCGTCTCGACACTCGGGACGACCCTCGGTCATCGGCTGGTGCGCGTGCGCATCCGGCGCCTCGACGGTCGGGCCCCCGGCTTCCTCGCCGGCCTGGTCCGCACGGTCCTCACGATGCTCCTCGTGCCGGCGATCCTCACCGACCGGGACCAGCGCCCCTTCAGTGACGTCCTCGCGAAAACGGTCATGGTCCGCCGCTGAGCGGACAGTCTCCGACCCCGGCGCGGTAGCGCTGGCCACCGCGCACCTGTCATGCCGACCAGGGGGTGGGGCGGAGGACTTCCCGAGTGGGTGTGGTGGGCATACGGAAGCAGAACGAAGCCCCGGCGCCGGGACCATGCTGGTCTCGGAACCGGGGCTTCGTTCTGCTGGAGTGGGCAGGAGGGAAGTCCTCCGCCCCACCCCCGGCACGACACGACCGGGAACGCGGTGCGTCAGCGCCCGCGCATCGCCTTGTGGTCCGGCCTCGCCCGCGTGGGATCCACACCCTTCGGGATCGGCGCGTTCTTGGTCAGCCCACCGAGGGCGGTGAGCCGCTTGCGGACGGCGAGCACCTCGGCCTTGTTCAGCTGCTTGGGCAGCTTCTCGACGGTGCGGCGCAGGTCCTTCATGGGGACCAGACCGTCGGCCTCGCCGGCCTGGATGGTGTGGACGGTGACGCCGGGGGCCACCCGCTCGTGGCGCTTGACCTGCTTGTCGAGCATCTTCTTCGTGCGGCCCTTGGGGCCCTCGGTCACGAGGACGATGCCGCCCTTCCCGGTCATGCGGTAGACGATGTCCTGCGTCTTCGGGTCGACGGCAACCGGTTCCTCGTCGAGCAGCCAGCTGCGCTTGACGGAGTTGAGGACGGCACCGATCGCACCGGTCTGACCCTTGAGCTGCATGAAGGCGGCGGATTCGCCGAACCGGCCGAGGATCCACGTCGCGCCGAGGATGCCGAGGAGGATGCCGAGGATGACCCACAGCCACATCGCCTTGAAGATGAGGCCCACGAGCACACCGAGGGCAGCGCCACCGAGGATCGCGGCTCCCATGAGCCAGGCAGTCTGGGGGTACTGCTTCTGGGCCATGACGAAGATCTGCTTCATCTGGGCCAGACGTCCCGGCGCCTTGTTCGGGTCCTTGGGCTTGCGCTTACGCTTGAACAGCCCGCGGGGCTTGGTCTCTTCGGACATTCTCTCGCTCTGTCATCGACGGTGTGGGGACGGGATCAGAATTTTACCTCCTCGCCGGCACCGTGTGCTGCGACCACGGCCCGGGCCTCCTGGCGGGCGGGCATGTCGACGCCGGCATCGGCGGCCTCGGCGGCGGCGAGGTGCGCGAGCTCCGGCGGGACGTCCCGGCCCTTGGCCTTCATAGCGCGGGCCCACAGGCGGCCGGCACGGTAGGAGGAACGCACGAGCGGGCCGCTCATGACACCCAGGAACCCGATCTCCTCGGCGGCCTCGGCGAGTTCGACGAAGTCCTGCGGCTTCACCCACCGGTCGATCGGCAGGTGTCGCGGCGAGGGGCGCATGTACTGGGTGATGGTGACGAGGTCGCAGCCGGCCTCGTGGAAGTCACGGAGCGCCTCGACGACCTCCTCGTTCGTCTCGCCCATGCCGAGGATGATGTTCGACTTCGTCACGAGCCCCGCCTCCCGGGCCTTCGTGAGGACGGAGAGCGAGCGGTCGTACCGGAATCCGGGCCGGATCCGCTTGAACACGCGGGGCACGGTCTCGACGTTGTGGGCGAGGACCTCGGGGCGGGAGGAGAAGACCTCGGCGAGCTGGTCGTCGTCGGAGTCGAAGTCCGGAATGAGCAGCTCGACACCGGTCCGATAGGTCAAGCCGTCCTCGTCGGTGTGCTCGATGTCGTGGATGCGGCGGACGGTCTCCGCGTAGAGCCAGGCGCCGCCGTCGTCCAGGTCGTCGCGGGCCACACCGGTGATCGTCGAGTACTTGAGCCCCATGGTGGCGACGGACTCCGCGACGCGGCGGGGTTCGTCGGCGTCGAAGTCGGCGGGCTTGCCGGTGTCGATCTGGCAGAAGTCGCAGCGCCGGGTGCACTGTTCGCCGCCGATGAGGAAGGTGGCCTCGCGGTCCTCCCAGCACTCGAAGATGTTGGGACAGCCGGCCTCCTCGCACACCGTGTGCAGCCCGGAGCCCCGGACGAGGGACTTGAGCTCGGCGTACTCGGGTCCCATCTTCGCCTTGGCGCGCAGCCACTTGGGCTTGTTCTCGATGGGCGTCTCGGAGTTGCGGGCCTCGACGCGCAGCAGGCGACGGCCCTCGGGTGCGATGGTCATGTGGGTACCTCGTTCGTTCTGCGGTGGACTCGGCGGTGGGGTGCCGGGGTCAGGGCGGCGTGGGATCCAGCGGTGGGGTTCCGGGGTCGGTGTGCCGGGGTCAGGCCGCGATGTGGGTGATGAGCAGCTCGGCGAAGCGGTCGGCGACGTCGACGGGGTCCACGGTCCGTCCGGTCTCCGCGCTCAGGGTGGTGACGGAGGCGTCGACGATCCCGCAGGGGACGATCGCGGAGAACCCGCTGTCGTCGTTCGAGCAGTTGAGCGCCACGCCGTGCATGGCGACACCCTCGTGGATGCGGATGCCGATCGCGGCGATCTTGCGGTCGTTCGTCGGGAGGCCGGGGACGGTGGGGACACCGGCGGCCGGGGGATCGGTGAGCCACACACCGGCGCGCCCCTCCACGCGGGTGGCCGTGATCCCGTTTTCGCCGCACAGGTCGATGACGGCCTGTTCGATCTGGTGGACGTAGGCCTTGACGGCTCCGGGGTCCTGCAGCTTGTAGATCGGGTAGGCGACCAGCTGGCCGGGTCCGTGCCAGGTGATCTTCCCACCCCGGTCGACGTCGACGACGGGCGTGCCGTCGGTCGGTCTCTCGTGGTCCTCGGTCCGCCGACCGGCGGTGAAGACGGGGGCGTGTTCGAGGAGCAGGAGGGTGTTCTCCCGCGTGCCCTGCCGGACCTCCGCGTGGAGTGTGCGCTGGAGATCCCAGGCGTACTGATAGTCGACGGTGTCCGGAGCGTATCCGAGGGGATGGACGGTGAAGGCCATGCGGTCACGCTATTCCGCGGGTGGCCGTGTATTCAACTGTGATCGTTTGTGTACAACTGTCACAACGTTCGACCGAGAACGGGGCCTTGACGAAACGTGTGTGATTCACCACATACTGGAGACGTCAAAGGTGAGGAAATGACATGAAACAGCATGGAGTCGACTCTTCTGCCGACAGAGATGCCGGCACTGCACCCCGGCGTGCCCTGAGACGTGGATCACCATTCCCGGCCGCTGCCGAGGCGCCCGACACCTCTGCACCGTCCCCGCGGTTCGCGGATCCCGTCCACGCGCTCCGACCACGGGAGGGCGCTCGTGCCGGCGCGCCGCCACGGACGCGACGTCGGGACCGCAGGACCGGACGACACGGGTCGCCCACTGGACCGAAGGGAGCGCCCACTCGACGGCAGGGAGCGCCCACTGGACGGTTGCGGGGCGTCGGCTCCGCGTTGTTCGGGGGCACTGCGTTGTTCGAGAGAGCTGCGCTGCTCAGCTGGGTCCGCACCCGGCGGCTCCCGCCCGTCCGGGCCCTCGTGGTCGGGGGTCTCGTGGTCGTGTTCGCGCTCCTCCTTGCCGTCCGGATCCTCGGTCCGGCGGGGGACACTGCGGGGCTCGAGGCCGACGCGGATGCCGGTGCGGCAGGAGACAGGGCGGGTGAAGGGGCCGACCCGGTGACGGATTCGGGTCCGCTCATGGACGCACAGGGCCCGGGGGCCGGACTCCTCGCGCTCACCACGGCACGGGAGCACGCTCTCGAGGCCGGGGACGTCCACGCCCTCGAGGCGCTCACGGTGCCCGGTTCCCCGGCGGCCGTGGCCGAGGACTCCGGGGCCGCAGCGGACTTCGCGGGGACGGACGTGACGCTGTCGCTCGTCGTCCTCGACGAGCGGACGGACGACCGTGGGACCGGGCAGGTCCTCGCCACCCTCGCGACCACGGTGTCAACGGGGTCCGAGGAGACGGTCGATCACGGCACGCGGACGCTCCTCGTCGACCTCCACCCCGCGCCCGAGGCGCCCGGCGGTTGGCAGGTCCACACCGTCAGCGAGGTGGACCCGGAGACCACGGAGCTCGCACCAATCGGCGTCCCGGCCGACTGAGCCCACAGCGGCGGAGACCGGGATCCTCGGCGTTGACGTGGTGTGATTCCACGGTCCGTGAATGCGCTGCGGGCGGGGAGGAACGACTCGTTCCTCCCCGCCCGCAGCGGGTACCGGGCCTACCGGAAGGGGGCCCGGTGGTGGATCAGAGATCCAGATCGGCCTCGAAGTTGGCCTCCTCCAGGCGCTCCTTGAGCGACTTGAGGAACCGGCCGGCATCCGCGCCGTCCACGATCTCGTGGTTGTAGGTGAGCGGCAGGTAGACCATGTCGCGGATCGCGATGACCTCGTCGCCGTCCTGGTTCTTCATGACGACCGGCTTGCGGGTGATCGTGCCGGTGCCGAGGATGCCGACCTGCGGGGCGTTGATGATCGGCGTGTCGAAGAGGGCACCGAAGGAACCGATGTTCGTCACCGTGAAGGTGCCGCCCACCAGGTCGTCCGGGGACATCTTGCCGTCACGCGTGCGTGAGGCGAGCTCGTCGATGCCCGTGGCGATCTCGGCGATCGACATGGAACCGGCGTTCTTCAGCACGGGGACGAGCAGACCCTTGGGGGTGTCCACCGCGATGCCGATGTTCTCGACGTCGTGGTAGGTGATCTGCTTGGCCTCGAGATCGAACTCGGCATTGAGGACCGGGTGGATCTGCAGGGCCTCGACGACGGCCTTGATGAAGAACGGCAGGTAGGTGAGCTTGACGCCGTGCTTGGTCTGGAAGGCGTCCTTCGTGGCCTTGCGCAGCTTGGCGACGTTGCTCATGTCGATCTCGGGCACCTGCGTGAGCTGGGCCGAGTTCTGCAGCGACTCACGCATGCGCTTGGCGATCGTCTGGCGGATGCGCGGAGCCTTGACGGTCGTGCCGCGCAGCTTCTTCGCCTCCTCCGGGATCTCCAGCACGAAGGGCTTCTTCTCACCGGTGGTCGGTGCGGCCGCGGGTGCGGCGGCAGCGGCCGGAGCGGCGTTGGCCGCGGCCGAGAGCACGTCCTGCTTGCGGATGCGTCCGCCCACGCCGGTACCGGTGACCGTCGAGAGGTCGACGCCCTTCGACTTGGCGAGCTTGCGCACGAGCGGGGTCACGTAGGCGGCGTTGTCGGACACCGTCTTCGAGATGCTCGGGGCGGGAGCCTCCGCCGGCTTCGGAACCTCGGCCTGCGGGGCCGGGGCGGCCTGGGCCGCGGCGGGAGCCTGGGCAGCCGCCGGTGCCGGGGCCTCCTGCTTCGGGGCCTCCGGAGCGGGAGCCGGTGCCGGCTTCTCGGCCGGGGCCTCTTCGGCGGCGGGTGCTGCCGGTGCGGGCTGCTCCTCGGCGGCGGGTGCGGCGCCGGGGGTGCCGATGAGGGCGAGCTTGGCGCCGACCTCGACGTCGTCGTCCTCGTCCGCGAAGAGTTCGAGGACGGTGCCGGCGACGGGGGAGGGCACTTCGGTGTCGACCTTGTCGGTGGAGACCTCGAGGAGGGGTTCGTCGACCTCGACGGTGTCGCCGACGGCCTTGAGCCAGCGGGTGACGGTGCCTTCGGTGACGGATTCGCCGAGGGCGGGCATGGTGACCTCTTCCCCCTCGCCGGAGCCGGCAGCGGGTGCCGACTCGGCGGGCGCCTCGGCGGCGGGTGCCTCCTGCTGCGTGGCGGGCTCGGCCGCTGGCTTCTCTTCGGCGGCGGGTGCTGCCGGTGCGGGCTGCTCCTCGGCGGCGGGTGCGGCACCGGGGGTGCCGATGAGGGCGAGCTTGGCGCCGACCTCGACGTCGTCGTCCTCGTCCGCGAAGAGTTCGAGGACGGTGCCGGCGACGGGGGAGGGCACCTCGGTGTCGACCTTGTCGGTGGAGACCTCGAGGAGGGGTTCGTCGACCTCGACGGTGTCGCCGACGGCCTTGAGCCAGCGGGTGACGGTGCCTTCGGTGACGGATTCGCCGAGGGCGGGCATGGTGACCTCTTCCCCCTCGCCGGAGCCGGCAGCGGGTGCCGACTCGGCGGGCGCCTCGGCGGCGGGTGCCTCCTGCTGCGTGGCGGGCTCGGCCGCCGGGGCCTCCTCGGCCTCCGGTGCGGACTCGGCGGCGGGCTCCTCGGCGCCGGCACCGGAACCGTCACCGATGACGGCGAGCGGGCCGCCGACCTCGACGTCGTCGTCCTCCTCGGCGAGCAGCTGCTCGACCGTGCCGGAGAACGGGCTGGGGATCTCGGTGTCGACCTTGTCGGTGGAGACCTCGAGGAGCGGTTCGTCGACCTCGACGGTGTCGCCGACGTTCTTGAGCCAGCGCGTCACGGTACCTTCCGTGACGGACTCGCCCAGGGCCGGCATGTTCACGGTGTTGGACATGTGTTCTCGTCTCCTCGGAAGATCAGTTGTGGAAGTGCAGCGGCTTGCCGGACAGGGCCAGATGGGCCTCGCCGATCGCCTCGTTCTGGGTGGGGTGCGCGTGGATGAGCTGCGCGACCTCCTCGGGGAAGGCCTCCCAGTTGACGATGAGCTGGGCCTCGCCGACCTGCTCGCTCAGGCGGGCGCCGATGCCGGTGATGCCGAGGACCGGACCCTCCTTCTCGCGGATGACCTTGATGAAGCCCGTGGTCTTGAGGATCGTCGACTTGCCGTTGCCGCCGAGCGGGTACTCGACGGTCTCGACCTTGTCGGCGCCGAGCTTCTCGACGGCCTGCTTCTCGGAGATGCCGACGGAGAAGATCTCCGGCTCGCAGTAGGTGACGCGCGGGATGCCCGACTCCTCGGTGGGGACCGGGGCCATCCCGGCGATCTCCTCGGCGACGAAGATGCCCTGCGCGAAGGAGCGGTGGGCGAGCTGGAGGCCGGGGACGATGTCACCGACGGCGTAGATGTTGCCGACGCCCGTGTGCATGCGTTCGTTGGCGAGCACGAAACCGCGGTCCATCGGGATGCCCTGCTCCTCGAACCCGAGACCGGCGGTGACCGGGCCACGACCGATGGCGACGAGCAGGACCTCGGCGTCGAGCACCTCACCGTTCTGCAGCTTCACGTGGACACCGGCGTCGTCCTGCGTGACGGAGTCGAACATGGAGCCCAGCTTGAAGCCGATCTTGCGCTTCTTGAAGGCCTTCTCCAGGGCCTTGGAGATGGCCTCGTCCTCGTTGGCGACGAGGTGGGGCAGACCCTCGACGATCGTGACCTGCGAGCCGAGCGAGGCCCACACGGAGGCGAACTCGACGCCGATGACGCCACCACCGAGCACGATGGCCGATTCCGGCACCGAGGTGCGGTTCATGGCCTCGGTCGAGGTGAGCACGTTGCCCGTGATGTCGATGCCGATGGTCTTCGAGGTGGAGCCGGTGGCGAGAAGGATGTTCTTGCCCGTGACCGTGAGGCCGCCATCGTCGTTGCTCACCTGCACGGTGTCCGGACCGACGAGCTTGCCCTCACCGGCGATGTAGTCGATACCGCGGGCCTTGACGAGACCCTGGAGGCCCTTGTAGTTCCGGTCGATGATGCCCTGCTTGAAGGCGACGACCTTCTCCATGTCGATGCCGGTGAGTTCCGCGCCGATGCCGAAGGAGCCGGCTTCCTTGACGGTGTCGGCGACCTCGGCGGCGTGGAGGAGTGCTTTGGTGGGCACGCAGCCGCGGTGCAGGCAGGTGCCGCCGACCTTGTCGCGTTCGATGAGTGCGACCTTCATGTCGAGTTGGGCGGCGCGGAGGGCCGCGGCGTAACCGCCGGTGCCACCACCCAGGATGACGAGGTCGTACGTGTTCTCCGTATCGGTCACGGATTTCTCCTCAAGGACGTGGTTGGGGGTTTCAGGTCGCCGGTACCGGTCACGTGGTGAGAGCACGTACCCGGGATCAGCACGTCGTGCCCCATCATTCCACCAAATCGGCCGAATCTTCCAACGTTTCTCGTGCGTCACGTCTCACGTCCCCAGCACAGACCGTCCCCGCAGGTGAGAGTCGTGCATCCGGGAGAACCGAGGGCCGCGATCGGGACTACCCACTCCGACGCCCGAAGTTGACACACGACGCCCCGCGGACGAGGCGCGCTGTACGTCCCATGCCAAGGAGGGCGGGCGGCGCGGCGGGGAATCCGCACTTCTCATGTCGAGGAGGGGTCGGGGCGGAGAGCTTCCCGAGTGGGTGTGGTGGGCGTACGGAAGCAGTACGAAACCCCTGTTCCGGGACAGCGCAGGTCTCGGAACAGGGGTTTCGTACTGCTGGAGTGGGCGGGAGGGAAGCTCTCCGCACCGGCCCCGGTAGGAACCGGGTGGGAGGGGTTCCTCGCGCCGCGCCCGGCACGTCTACAGAACAACTACAGGGCGCCTCGGGAGCAGTAGGCGTCAGCCCGCGAGATCCTCGGCGACCTGCACCAGCGTCCGCACCGGTACACCTGTGGCGGCGGCCCCGGTGTAACCCCAGGGGGAGCCGGTGTTGTAGGAGGGGCCGGCGATGTCGAGGTGCGCCCATTCCTGGCCGTCCTCGACGAACTCCCGGAGGAAGGCGCCGGCGGCGAGCATTCCGGCGTCGCGCTTGCCGGCGTTCTTGAGGTCGGCGACGGTCGAGGAGAAGCCGGCGATGAGCTCCTCCGGGATCGGCATCGGCCAGAACTGCTCGCCGGTGGCATCGGCGGCCGCGGCCACGGCGGTACGGGTCGTCTCGGTGCCCATGACGCCGGAGACGCGGGTGCCGAGTGCCACGATCTGGGCGCCGGTGAGCGTGGCGACGTCGAGGAGGACGTCGGGGTCCTCCTCCTGGGCGGCGACGAGGCCGTCGGCCATGACGACGCGACCCTCGGCGTCGGTGTTCGTGATCTCGACGGTCTTGCCGCCGTAGATCCGCAGCACGTCGGCCGGGCGGGTGGCGTTGCCGCCGGGCAGGTTCTCGGCCAGGCACAGCCAGGCGGTGACCTTGACCGGCAGACCGAGGTCGGCGACGGCGAACACGGTCTGGAGCGCGGCGGCGGCACCGGCCATGTCCGACTTCATGTCCTCCATCGAGGCCGGCGGTTTGAGCGAGAGGCCGCCGGAGTCGAAGGTGATGCCCTTGCCGACGACGGACAAGTGTTTGCCGGCTTTCTTCGGGGCGTACTCGACCTTGACCAGGCGCGGCGGGCGGCTGGAGCCCTGGCCGACGCCGATGAGGCCGCCGTAACCGCCGGCGCGCAACTGCTCGTCGTCGAGGACCGTGACCGACACCTTGCGCCCCTTGGCCTGGGCCTTGGCGGTGGCGGCGAAGGTCTCGGGGTAGAGGTCGAGCGGCGGGGTGTTGACGAGGTCGCGGGTGCGCAGCACGGCACCGGCGATCACGCCGGCCCGCTCGACACCGGCGCGGGTCTTCTTCGTCGCGAGGACGGACACCGCGGAGACCGGCGTCTTCGCCGAGTCGTCCGAGAGGTAGGAGGTGAAGCGGTAGGCGCCCAGGGCCGCGCCGAGTGCCACCGCCTCGGCGGCCTCGGCGGTGGGGGCCGGGAAGGCCACTGCCACGGACAGTCCGTCACCGAGGGACCGCAGCGCGGTGCCCGCCTGGCGGCGCAGGTTCTCCAGTGCGGCGGGTTCGCCGATCGTGACGTCCTCCTCGGCCTCGGTGCCCAGGCCCACGAGGAGCAGGGAGTCGGCGGCGAGGCCGGCGGGTGCCGGGACGTGGGCGGTGGAGCCGGCCGCGCCGGTGAAGCGCACGGCGGCAGCGGCCTGGAGGACGGCCTTGGCCTCGGCCTTGGTGAGCGGGTCACCGGTGAGCGTGACCGTGCCGTCGACGGTCCAGACACCGAGGACGAGCACGTCGGCCTTCGTCTTCGCGGCCGAGGTGGTGGCGGGCACCGGCAGCACGTGGGCGTGGGTGGGGAGAGGAGACGACATGGAAGTCCTTTCGTCGTGGGGTGCACCTCCGGGTGCACGTGTGTCTCGCGGTACACCCTATGTCGGAGTATGTGGCGGGGCGCACGGCCGGACCTGCCCCCTCCCATCGCACCCGGCCTACACCCGGCACCGGGCCCACACCCGGCACCAGGCACACATAGGATGGGAGCGTGGTGTACTCACTCGTCTTCCGGACCCTGTTCGTCCCGATGGACGCCGAACGCGCTCACTCCCTGAGCTTCGGTGCCCTCCGTGCCCTCGACCGTGTGCCCGTGGCCCGCGACCTCGCCCGGCGCGTCCTCGCGCCCCGGCAGCGGCCCGAGCCCGTCCGGGCGCTCGGTCTCACCTTCCCCAACCGGGTGGGGCTGGCCGCCGGCTTCGACAAGGCCGGACGCGGCGTCCGCGCACTGTCGATGCTCGGCTTCGGGCACGTGGAGATCGGTACCGTCACCGGGCAGGGCCAGCCGGGCAACCCGCAGCCGCGCCTGTTCCGGCTGCTCGACCACGAGGCGATCCTCAACCGGATGGGCTTCAACAACCCCGGCGCCGAGGTCGTCGCGGAGAACCTGCGGCGCGCGCGGGCCGAGTTGGACGCGATGGATCCGGCCGTGCGCCCCGTGCTCGGCGTCAACATCGGCAAGACGAAGGTGGTGCCCGCCGCCGAGGCGATCGAGGACTACCGGGCCAGCGCCCGGACCCTCGCCCCGCTCGCGGACTACCTGGTCATCAACGTGAGTTCGCCGAACACCCCGGGTCTGCGGGACCTGCAGTCGACCGAGGCGCTCGGACCGATCGTGCAGGCCGTGCGGGCCGCCGCCGACGAGGCGGTCGCGGAGTCCGTGGCCGCCGGGGGACCGGCCCCGGCCTCGGACCTCGGCCACGTGCCGCTGCTCGTGAAGATCGCCCCGGACCTCGCGGACTCCGACGTCCTGGCGGTCGCGGACATGGCGGTGGGCCTCGGTGTCGACGGACTCATCACGACGAACACGACGATCGACCGGTCCGTGCTGGACGGTGCCGACCGCGAGTTCGCGGAGGCCGAGGCCGGTGGGATCTCCGGTGCTCCCCTGACCGCACGGGCCCGGGAGGTCACGCGGATGGTGAAGGAGCACGTGGGGGACGCGCTCACGGTCGTCTCGGTCGGGGGCATCGGTGACGCCGCCGAGGCGAATGTGCGACTGGCCGACGGTGCGGACCTCGTCCAGCTCTACAGTGCGCTGGTCTATCGGGGGCCGGCCCTCGTCGGGCGGGTGCTCGACGGCATCCGCCCGACGACCGGGCCGGTGGTCCGGGGACCGGTCAGCTCGGGTACTGGCGCCGCTTGACCTGCGGCTTGGGCACGCGCAGCGGGCGGAGCTGGACCGCGCGCATGATGGCGTAGAAGTTCAGGCCCTTCTCGAGGTTCTCCTTGCCGCCGAACTTCACGGCCATGCGCCCGCGCATCTGGAAGCACAGGAGGATGCTGTCGAGGAGGACGAGGGCGAGCAGACCGTAGACGATGCTCGTCCCGATGATCTCCGCCTGTCCGCCGAAGCCCCACATGAGGATCAGCAGGACGAGGGCGACGGGCATGAACATCTCGCCGACGCTGAACCGGGCGTCGACGAAGTCGCGGACGTACCGGCGCTGGGGTCCGCGATCGCGCTGCGTGAGGTACTTCTCCTCACCGTTCATGAGGCCCTGGCGTGCGACCTCCCGCTGCGCACGCTCCTGCGCCTTCGCCTTCTTCACGGCCTCCTTGTCCCGCTTGTCCCCGACGAGGGGACGACGGTTGGCCGCCTCTCGCTCCTTCCGGGTGGGCGTGGGGCCCGACTTGGCCCGCGGGTCCCGGCGCTGGGGCCGGGTGTCCGCGGGTGCCTCCGTGGTCTCGTTCGCCGGGGTGGAGGTCACACCCGGCACGTCATCGTTCTTCTTGCGTCCGAACACGCGGGCCATCCTAGCCGGGCGGCGGCACCCGCCCGGTCGCGGGCCCGGTTCGTCACGGACCGGTGGCGAGGGCCTACCATGCGGACCATGACCGAACCCTCCATCACCCCTGCCGCCGACCGTCTGCCCGACGCCGAGGCGGCCGCCGAACTCCGCGCACGCCTCGCCCCGCTGCAGGACCGCCTGCTCACCGAGCTCTCCGAACTCGTCTCCATCCCCTCCCTCGCCTGGCCGAGCAGCGACCCGGCCCACGTCGAGGCCTCGGCGCGGAAGGTCGCCGAGCTGGCACTCGCCCACGGCTTCGAGACCGCCGAGGTGCTCCGCGGGAAGAACGAGGACGGAACCGACGGCTACCCGGCCGTCGTCGCGACCGTGCCCGCACCGGAGGGCCGCCCGACCGTCCTCCTCTACGCGCACCACGACGTCCAGCCGACGGGTGATCCGGCCCTCTGGGAGTCCGAACCCTTCGTCGCCACCCGCAAGGGTGACCGGCTGTACGGTCGCGGCGTGGCCGACGACAAGGCCGGGATCATCACGCACCTCGGCGTCCTCGACCTGCTGCGCGACGAACTGCAGGTCGGCGTCGTCCTCTTCGCCGAGGGCGAGGAGGAAGCGGGTTCGCCGAGCTTCCGCGACTTCATCGAGCGGTACCGCGACAAGCTGGCCGCCGACGTCATCGTCGTCGCGGACTCCTCGAACTGGACGGCCGGGACACCCGCCCTCACGACCTCGCTGCGGGGTGTGGCCGCACTCGAATTCACCGTCACGACACTCGACCACGACGTCCACTCCGGCCTGTATGGCGGCGTGGTCCCCGACGCGATGATGGCGATGACGCGCCTGCTCGACACCCTGTGGGACTCCGAGGGCTCCGTGGCCGTCGAGGGCCTGGTGAGCAGCGAGGCGGCGGAGGTCGACTACCCGGAGGCGGATCTGCGCCGCGATTCCGGTGTCCTCGACTCGACGGACCTGATCGGCCGGGGTCCGCTGTCCAGCCGGCTGTGGTTGCAGCCCTCGCTCACCGTCATCGGCCTGGACAACCCGGCAGTCGACGTCTCCTCGAACACCCTGCGCGGCAGCATGCGTGCCAAGGTCTCCGTCCGCCTCGCACCGGGCCAGGACCCGCAGGCCGCTCTCGAGGCGCTGCGGACCCACATCACCACCCACGTGCCTTTCGGCGCCCGCGTGGAGTTCGGTGCGACCGAGGCCGGCAAGCCGTGGAAGGCCGACCCGGCCGATCCGAACGTCGGGCTCGCCTCGGCCGCGCTCACCGCGGGGTTCGGGCAGGAGGTCGCCTCCATGGGCGTGGGCGGGGCGATCCCGTTCATCTCCGACCTGCAGGAGGTCTTCCCGTCTGCCTCGGTGCTCGTCACCGGTCCGCAGGACCCGGACTCGCGGGCCCACAGCGCCAACGAGTCGCTGTACGTCCCCGACCTGTGGTCCTCGATCGTCGCCGAGGCGCTCGTACTGCGGGGCCTCTGACCTCTCGATCCGCCGATCCGCGTGCACGGGAATGCATCGGGTCGACTCCCGGTTGTAGGCTGGGAGACACCACATTCCACCTGAAGGAGCGTCCATGACTGTGACCGACGACATCGCCACCCACGGGGTCGAACTCTCCGGCGCCGCGGCGGACAAGGTCCGTTCCCTGCTCACGCAGGAGGGTCGTGAGGACCTGCGACTGCGTGTCGCCGTGCAGCCCGGCGGCTGCTCGGGCCTCATCTACCAGCTGTACTTCGACGAGCGTTTCCTCGACGGTGACGCGATCCGTGACTTCGACGGCGTCGAGGTGATCGTGGACCGCATGAGCGTGCCCTACCTGGACGGCTCGACCATCGACTTCTCGGACACCATCGAGAAGCAGGGGTTCACGATCGACAACCCGAACGCAGGCGGATCCTGCGCCTGCGGCGACTCCTTCCACTGAGTCACCGAACCCCGGGTCATGACGGCCCGGGGCACACCACCGAGTGGTACCGACGCGCGGGTGGGGACGGCAGACCCGTCCCCACCCGCGCGTCGTGTCGTACCAGGCAGGACACCGAAGCCGACCCGAGGAGGAGGACGAGATGGACCCCGGGGACCTGCGGGCCGTCGAGGACACCGCACGTGAGGACGGGACCGTTCCGGAGGTCCTCACTCCGGACACGCTCCTGGCCGCCTATGTGGCTGGCATGTTCCCGATGGGACTCGGGGAGGACGGCGGGCCGCCCATCGGGTGGTGGGCGCCTCGGCGGCGGGGTGTCCTGCGTCCGGGGGAGCTCCACGTGAGTCACAGCCTGCGGAAGTCGCTGCGGCGGTTCGACACCGCCGTCGACACGCGGTTCGAGGAGGTCGTCCGCGCCTGTGCGGACCCGTCCCGGTCCGGCGCCTGGATCACCGAGGGCGTCGTCCGGTCCTACGTCGCCCTCCACGCCGCCGGCCATGCGCACTCCTTCGAGGTGTTCGAGAAGGGGACGGGTGAACTCGTCGGTGGCCTCTACGGCGTCGCCCGCGGGGGAGTGTTCGCCGGGGAGTCAATGTTCCACCGGGCGACGGACGCCTCGAAGGTCGCGCTCGTGGCGCTCGTGCGGTTGCTCGACGCCGTCGACGACGACACGCCGTGGCTGGTCGACACGCAGTGGCAGACGTCACACCTCGCCTCGCTCGGCGTCTCCGAGATCTCGGGTGCCGCGTACCTGCGAGCCCTCGCACGCGCGCGTACGGGGACACACTCGCAGCATTTTCTGAGCGAATGAGCAGGGGTGTGTGAATTTCTACCGCTCGTAGCGGTAAGGTGATCCCGAGACAAGAATCGTGTCCGGTGATGGGGTGTGTTCGTGCACCCCGCACGAATCGATACCGACTAGAAGTACTGAAAGGCTGCACGTGGATTCACCGAATCAGCCAGTACGCAGCAGGGGCCGGTTCCCCTGGGCCAAGAGGGCCGGTGTGCTGGGCGCAGTTGCCACGACGATGCTGCTCGCCGGTTGCACCAGGGAACAGTGGGAAGTGGGCTACCTCCCCGTCGAGTCCAAGGGAGCGACCTCGCACACGGACCACTACATCGCGCTGTGGAACGGCGGCTGGATCGCCGCCCTCGCCGTCGGTGTCGTGACCTGGGGCCTCATCCTGTGGTGCCTGGTGGCCTACCGCCGCAAGAAGTCCGACCGTGGCCTGCCGCGTCAGCTGGCGTACAACATGCCCGTCGAGATCCTCTTCACCGTCATGCCGATCGTCCTCGTCATCGGGTTCTTCTTCCAGACGGTGAACACGATGGCCGTGACGACGGACGAGAACTCCGAGCAGTTCACCGCCTCCACGCAGGCCGAGCAGACGATCGAGGTCGTCGGCAAGCAGTGGGCGTGGGACTTCAACTACGTGACGGAGAACCGGTACTACGCCGGTGTCCAGGCGAACCTGGACGGTACCGAGGCGCCGGGTGACAACGCCCCGACCCTCTACCTCCCGGCGAACACCTCCATCAACTTCGAGATCCGCTCGCGCGACGTCGTGCACTCCTTCTGGGTGCCGGCCTTCCTCGAGAAGATGGACATGATCCCCGGCAAGACCAACCACATGCACCTGACCCCGCTCAAGGAGGGCTCGTACGTCGGCAAGTGCGCCGAGCTGTGCGGTGAGTTCCACTCCGAGATGCTGTTCAACGTCGAGGTCGTCTCCCCGGAGGAGTTCGACCGCCAGATGCAGCAGCTGGAGCAGGGTCAGCTCGGACCGGAGTACGACCGGACCGAGTGGTACCAGAACCCCTACGAGCAGGAAGAGGGTGAGCACTGATGACGGCAGTGGCTGATCGCCCCACCGACTACATCCCGGAGAACCCGGTCCCGCGCAAGCCGATCGGCAAGGTCATCGTCAACTGGCTGACCTCCACCGATCACAAGACGATCGGGTACATGTACCTCATCGCCTCCTTCGCCTTCTTCTGCATCGGCGGTGTGCTCGCACTCGTCATGCGCCTGGAGCTCTTCGAGCCCGGCATGCAGGTGATCGAGACGAAGGAACAGTTCAACCAGCTGTTCACCATGCACGGCACGATCATGCTCCTCATGTTCGCCACCCCGCTGTTCTCGGGCTTCGCGAACGTGCTCATGCCGCTGCAGATCGGTGCGCCCGACGTCGCCTTCCCGCGCCTCAACGCCTTCGCGTTCTGGGTCTACCTGTTCGGTTCGCTCATCGCCTGCGCCGGCTTCCTCACCCCGCAGGGTGCCGCGAGCTTCGGCTGGACGGCCTATGCGCCGCTGAGCAACTCGACCTTCACGCCCGGCCTCGGCGGTGACCTGTGGGTCATGGGCCTCGGCTTCCAGGGCTTCGGTACGATCCTCGGTTCCGTCAACTTCCTCACCACCATCGTGACGATGCGTGCGCCGGGCATGACCATGTTCCGGATGCCGATCTTCACCTGGAACACCCTCATCACCGCGCTGCTCGTCCTCATGGCCTTCCCGCCGCTCGCCGCGGCCCTGCTGGCCCTGGGTGCCGACCGCATATTCGGTGCGCACATCTTCTCGCCCGAGGTCGGGGGACCGGTGCTCTGGCAGCACCTGTTCTGGTTCTTCGGGCACCCCGAGGTGTACGTCATCGCACTGCCGTTCTTCGGCATCGTCTCGGAGATCTTCCCGGCCTTCAGCCGCAAGCCGATCTTCGGGTACAAGTCGCTCGTGTACGCGACGATCGCCATCGCCGCCCTGTCCGCGACCGTGTGGGCCCACCACATGTACGTCACCGGTGCCGTGCTGCTGCCGTTCTTCGCCTTCATGACGATGCTCATCGCGGTGCCGACGGGTGTGAAGATCTACAACTGGCTGGGCACGATGTGGAAGGGCTCGCTCACCTTCGAGACGCCCATGCTGTGGTCGCTCGGCTTCCTCATCACCTTCGTGTTCGGTGGCATCACCGGTGTCATCCTGGCCTCGCCGGCCCTCGACATGCACCTGTCCGACTCGTACTTCGTCGTCGCGCACTTCCACTACACCGTCTTCGGCACCGTGGTGTTCGCGATGTTCGCCGGCTTCTACTTCTGGTGGCCCAAGTTCACCGGCAAGATGCTCAACGAGACGATCGGCAAGATCCACTTCTGGCTGCTGTTCATCGGCTTCCACGGCACCTTCCTCATCCAGCACTGGCTGGGTGCCGACGGCATGCCGCGTCGCTACGCCGACTACCTGCCGCAGGACGGCTTCACCTGGATGAACCAGGTGTCGACCATCGGCTCGCTGATCCTCGGTCTGTCGCTCATCCCGTTCTTCTGGAACGTGTGGGTCACCGCCCGCAACGGCAAGAAGGTCGAGACGAACGATCCCTGGGGCTACGGCCAGTCGCTCGAGTGGGCCACCTCGTGCCCGCCCCCGCGTCACAACTTCAACGAGCTGCCGCGTATCCGTTCGCACCGCCCGGCCTTCGACGCCAACCACCCCGAGCTCCTGGAGCTCATGGGTGAGCCCGCGGACGCGTATTCGGTCGTCGAAAGGACCGCCAAGTGAAGACATCGGCCATCCTCTTCTTCTCGGGTCTGTTCTTCTTCTTCCCGATGGCGTTCATCTACGGGTATTTGACGAACTTCTCCGAGCTCGTCGGGTTCCCGGCTTTCCTCCTCGTCGGCTTGATGTGCGTGATGATCGGCGGTGCCTTCTGGTTGGAGAACCGGAACATCGGCCAGACCTCGCAGGACGACGAGAAGGGTGAGATCTCCGAGGAGGCGTACGAGTACGGCTTCTACAGCCCGTGGTCCTGGTGGCCGCTGGCCGTGGCCGCCGGTACCGGCGTCTGCTTCCTCGGCGTGGCCGTCGGCATGTGGATCGTGCCCTTCGGTGCCGTCATCGCCCTGTGGGGCATGCTCGGCCTCGTCTTCGAGTACGACCGGGACAACCACGCCCACTGATCCCTCACCGGACACACGTCGAGCCCGGGACCACACGGTCCCGGGCTCGATGTGTATTCAGGGCCGGGGGTCAGTCGGCCTCGACCGTGCTCCACTTCTGGGAGGCGACGACGAGCTCGTGGAGCTTGTCGCGGGCGGCACCGGAGTCGAGGGCGGCCGCGGCGACGGACACCTTGGCGGCGATCCGGTCGGTGAGCGACCCCGAGGCGTCCGGTGCGGCGGCCACGAGTGCGGCGGCGGCGTTGAGCAGCACGACGTCGCGGACGGCGGAGCCGCCTCCGGAGAGGGTGTCCTCCATGACCCGTGCGTTGTGGGCGGGGTCGCCACCGCGCAGGTCGTCCTTCGTGTACCGCGGCATGTCGAGAGCGGTGGCGTCGAACTCGTGGGCGACGATCTCGCCGTCGCGCACCTCCCACACGTCGTTGACCGCGGTGTTCGAGAGTTCGTCCAGGCCGTCGCGGGCACGGAAGACGAGGGCGGAGTCGCCGCGACGGGCCAGGGTGCCGGCGACGAGCGGAGCCATCGCGGGGTCCGCGACACCGATCGCGGTCTGCCGGGTCCGGGCCGGGTTGGCGAGCGGTCCGAGGATGTTGAAGGCCGAGGGTACCGCGATCGCCTTCCGGACCGGGGCGATGAAGCGCATGGCCGGGTGGTAGACGTTCGCGAAGGCGAAGCCCATCCCCACCTCCTGTGCCAGCCCGGTCGTCTGGGCGGGCGTCAGGTCGAGGGTGAGGCCGAGGGTCTCGAGGACGTCGGCGGAACCCGATGCCGAGGAGGTCGCACGGTTGCCGTGCTTGAGGACCTTCTGGCCGGTCGCGGCGATGACGAAGGACGCGGTGGAGGAGATGTTCACCGTCTTCGCGCGGTCACCGCCGGTCCCGACGATGTCGACCGCGTCGCACAGTCCGTCGAGCGTGACGGCGTGGTCCATCATCGCGCGCACGAGGCCCGTGATCTCCTCGATCGTCTCGCCCTTGCCGTGGTGGGCGACGAGGAAGGCGGCCATCGTGGTGTCCGGGACGTTCCCGGACATGATCTCGTCCATCGCCCAGGCGGCGGTGTCCTCGCTCAGGTCCTCGTGGGCCATGAGGGCGACGAGGACGTCGGGCCAGGTCCGCAGTTCGTCCAGGGTCGGGGTGGACGCGGTCGCCGGTGTGGGGGCACTCATACGCGGATCGGGCCTTTCGGTACGCCCCGGGGAGCCGTCCCCGGAGTCGGCTGGTGTGTCCCGGCCATGCTAGACGGGCGGATCCGCGCCCCGCAGCACCGTCCCGGACGCCGGGAGGGCGATTCGCATTACGTCATGAGCACCTTGTGGAAATGGGCGGCCGAGGCCTGCCGGGCAGGACACGCCCGGTACACGCTGAATCACTGGCCTCACGGTGCGTTCCACCCTGCCGCGTGCTGGTGCGGGAGTTGCCTACACGTCGTAGAAAAAACCTGGTCGGGAACCTGTGTGAAAGGTGAAATTCTGCTGCGGACTGGGTAATAATGGCGACGTGTCAACTGCCACTGCTTCCACTACAGCGCCGGTTCATCCCGTCATCCACAGGCCCAACACGACGATCGTCGGATTCATCGTGTGGCTGTCGAGCGAGTTGATGTTCTTCGCCGCGCTCTTTGCCATGTACTTCTCGATCCGGTCGGTCGTGCCGGACATGTTCGCGGAGGGTCACGCCCTCCTCGACATCCCGTTCGCCACGGTGAACACCCTGATCCTGGTGGCGTCCTCGGTGACCTGCCAGATCGGTGTGAACAAGGCCGAGCAGGCCGTGCCGATCCCGCACCGTTCCGGCGGTCTGCACCAGGTCGGCAAGTGGGGCATGGTCGAGTGGTACTACCTCTCCTTCTTCCTGGGCGCGATCTTCATCGGCGGTCAGGTCATGGAGTACGCGACGCTGTTCTCCGAGGGCGTCGCCCTGAACTCCAACGCCTACGCCTCGATCTTCTACCTCACCACGGGCTTCCACGGCATGCACGTGACCGGTGGCCTCATCGCCTTCCTGCTCGTGATCGGACGGGCGTACAGCGCGAAGAAGTTCGGACACCGTGAAGCCACCTTCGCCGTGTGCGTCTCGTACTACTGGCACTTCGTCGACGTCGTGTGGGTGGGCCTGTTCGGCATCATCTACCTGCTGCCCTTCCTCAGCTGACGCACGTTCGCACGAACCGGACCCGAGCAAGTAAAGGACTTATCCCTGTGAAGCTTCTAGCCGAACGCCGCCGGCACCCGATGGCCCTCGTGGCCCTGTTGCTCATCGGGCTCCTGCTCACCGGTGGCGCCTACGCCCTGTTCACCTCGAACAGCACGGCGAACGCGACCACGAGCACCCAGGCGAGCCCCGAGGACGGGGAGAAGCTGTTCGTCGCGAACTGCGCGACCTGCCACGGCCTCAACGCCGAGGGCACCGACAACGGCCCCGGCCTCATCGGTGTGGGCGCCGCCGCCGTCGACTTCCAGGTCGGCACCGGTCGTATGCCTCTGCAGATGAACGGCCCGCAGGCCATGGTCAAGACCCCGCAGTTCAGCCAGGACGAGATCGACGACATGGCTGCCTACGTCGCCTCCCTCGGCCCCGGCCCGGCAGTGCCGGACGAGGAATGGCTGGACACCACGCAGGGTGACGCGGCTGCCGGTGGCGGTCTGTTCCGCACCAACTGCGCCATGTGCCACAACGTCGTCGGCGCCGGTGGTGCTCTCACGCGCGGCAAGTACGCGCCCAACCTCTCCGAGGTCTCCGAGAAGCACCTCTACGAGGCCATGCAGACCGGCCCGCAGAACATGCCGATCTTCAACGACGCGAACCTCACGCCCGAGCAGAAGCGTGACGTCGTGACCTACGTCCGCTACGTCGCGGAGACGGAGTCGCCCGGCGGCGCCAAGCTCGGATCGCTCGGTCCGGTGTCCGAGGGTCTCTTCATCTGGTTCTTCGGCCTGGCCGCCGTCATCGCCATCACCGCATGGCTCGCAGGCCGCTCGAAGTGACCCGCCCCGTTCTTCAATCCGTATCGAGTAATAGACGAGGAATCGAATGACCTCGAAACAGCACACTGCCGAGCACGGCAGCCTCGAGCAGGTGAATGGGTTCACCGATCCCGGGATCCACCATCACCCGCCGCGCGTCACCGACGACAACTCCGCCGCCGAGCGCGTCGCCGAACGACAGGTGGCCGGCTGGTTCGTCCTGTCGATGATCGGCACCATCTGGTTCATCGTGTCGTACTTCCTGTTCACGCCGGACGAGACGATGGCCAGCATCAAGCTGCAGAACCTCATGTTCGGAATCGCCGGCACCGTCGCCCTGGGCGGTATCGGCATCGGTATCGTGCTGTGGGCCAAGACGCTCATGTCCGATGCGGAGATCGCCGAGGACCGGCACGAGATCGCCGGGACCGAGGAGGACCAGGCCATCGCCCTGGAGATCCTCAACCAGGCGAAGGAGGAGTCGGGCATCGCCCGGCGTCCGCTCCTGCGGAACACCCTCATCGCCGCCGTCGCGATCATGCCGCTGCCGGCCGTCCTGGTGTTCCGGGACCTCGGCCCGCTGCCCGGTGACATCTTGTTCAAGACGCTCTGGGGTCCGGGTGTCCGGCTCATCCAGGACGTCGGGGGCATCCCGCACGAGGAACGGCCCATCAAGGCCGCGGACGTGACCGTCGGGTCCGCCTTCCACGTCCTGCCCTCGGGCATCGCCGATTCGGGACACCCGCTCGACGAGAAGGCCAAGGCGTCCGTCCTCCTCATGCGGGTCGACCCGAAGGAGCTCAACACCGACCCGGAGAAGGAGTCCTGGGGCGTCGACGGCATCGTCGCGTACTCGAAGATCTGCACCCACGTCGGTTGCCCGGTCGCCCTGTACGAGCACCAGACCCACCACCTGCTGTGCCCCTGCCACCAGTCGACCTTCGACGTGACCAACCACTGCAAGGTGATCTTCGGCCCCGCCAAGCGCCCGTTGCCGCAGCTGCCGATCGAGATCGACGACGAGGGCTACCTCGTCGCGCAGCGTGACTTCCCGGAGCCCGTCGGACCGACCTTCTGGGAGATCAACACGAAGGAGACGTCCGTAGAATGACCACCGTGACTGAACCCACGACGGCCGTCGGCAAGACGGCGATGTTCGTCGAGACCCGGGTGGGCGCCTCGAAGATGGTGCGCGAGTTCGGCCGTAAGATCTTCCCCCAGCACTGGTCGTTCATGCTGGGCGAGGTGGCGCTCTACTCGTTCGTCATCCTCCTGCTGACGGGCACCTTCCTCACCTTCTGGTTCCAGCCCGCCATGGGCGAGCTGCACTACGACGGCCCCTGGGTCCCGCTGCAGGGCGTCGAGATGTCCGAGGCGTACGATTCGGCACTCGTGATCTCCATGGAGATCCGTGGCGGCCTGTTCATCCGCCAGATGCACCACTGGGCAGCGCTCCTGTTCATGGCCGCTCTTTCCGTCCACGCGCTGCGTGTCTTCTTCACCGGCTCCTACCGCAAGCCGCGTGAGATCAACTGGCTCATCGGTATCGCCCTCGTGGCCCTCGGCATGGGTGCCGGCTTCACCGGTTACTCGCTGCCCGACGACCTGCTCTCCGGCAACGGTCTGCGGATCATCGACGGCATCCTCAAGGCGATCCCGCTCGTCGGTACCTACATCTCGTTCTTCCTCTTCGGTGGCGAGTTCCCGGGCATCGACATCATCGCCCGTCTGTACAGCCTCCACATCATGATCATCCCGGCCATGCTCATCGCGCTCATCGCTATGCACATGATGTTCGTGGTGGTGCACAAGCACACCCACTACGCTCAGGCCGGTGCCACGGAGAAGAACGTCGTCGGCGAACCCGTCATGCCGACCTTCGCGGCCAAGGGCGGCGGCTTCTTCTTCATGATCTTCGCCCTGCTGTCGTTGATCTCGGGTGTGTTCACCATCAACCCGATCTGGAACTACGGCCCTTACGACCCCTCGCCGGTCTCCGCCGGTACGCAGCCCGACTGGTACATCGGCTGGATGGACGGTGTCCTGCGTCTGATGCCGGGTTGGGGCGAGTTCTACATCTTCGGGTTCCCGATCTCGATGAACATCCTCGTGGCCGTCCTCGCCGCCGGCGTGCTGTTCGGCGCCATGGCGATCTGGCCGTTCTTCGAGGCCTGGCTGCTCAATGATCACGAGGAGCACCACATCGCGGACCGCCCCCGCAACAACCCGACCCGCACGGCCATCGGTGTCGCGGCGATCGTCTGGTACTGCGTCATGTGGGCGGCGGCATCCGGTGACCTCATCGCGACGTTCTTCCAGATGTCGCTCAACGACACGATCTACATCCTCCGCACGCTGTTCTTCGTCGGCCCGATCATCGCCTACGTGGTGACGCGTCGGATCGCCCTGGGTCTGCAGCGCAAGGACCGGGAGATCGTGCTCCACGGGTTCGAGTCCGGCCAGATCATCCGGTACCCGGAGGGCAAGTTCGAGGAACGCCACACGGACCTGTCCGAGGACAAGCTCTGGCGGCTCACCTCGTTCTCCACGCCGGAGTACATCCCGGCTCAACCGGGCCCGGACGGTCAGATCTCGAAGGCCGAGCAGCGCCGCGGCGCGATCGCGAAGTTCTTCTACGAGGACCGCGTCGCTCCGGTGACGAAGGCCGAGCTGGAGGCCGCACACGCCGCCCACGGACACCACGGTGTCGAGGGCGACGACCACAAGGCCGTCGGCGGGTACTGATCACCCGGTAGTTTCGACACACGCCTCGGGGGCGGACGGATCATCTGATCCGTCCGCCCCCGAGGCGTTCTGCGTCGGTGCTTCAGGCCGGGGTCGGCAGGAGGTGTGCGAGGTGTGCCTCGAACCCGTCCCGTGCCCGTACCAGCCCGGGGACCGTCGGGGTGTCGCCCTCAGTGGGTGCATCCGGGATCCGCACGAGGCGGGTCGTGCCATCGGTCAGCCAGGCGTGGACGAGGTCGGTCTCCTCGTCGAGAGTGCCGGTGGGTCCATCGACGGACTCGGCCGTGAGGACGAGGGAGTCGAGGGCCCGGTACGGATTGGCACCGGCGGGGACGGCGGCGGTTCCGACCAGTCGCCCGTACCGCAGCACGGCGACGTCCCAACCGCCCTGGGGCCGGGGTGCCGCGGCCTGGACCTCGGCGAGCGCACGGAGACCGTCCCGGCGTTCCCACCGGGTTCCCATACGGAGGAGATCGACGAGGTCGTCGCGGAGGACTGCCGCCGTCTCGAACCGTTCCTGCAGCGTGAGGTCGGTCATTCGCGCGCGAGCGGCCTCGACGAGCGCCTCCGGACGCCCGGTGGACAGCTCGTCGAGCACTCCCAGGCCGGCCCGGTAGGACCCCGGATCCGGATCCCCGGCGCAAGGACCCGCGCACCGGCCCATCTCCCCGGCCGGACACGGGGTGAAGTCCGCGGCACCCGGGCGCCGGGTGCAGGTCTTGAGCGGCAGGAGATCCTCGAGCAGCCGCTTGGCGGTCTCCGCCCGTTTCCGGGAAGGGAAAGGGCCGAGCACCGGCGTGGCGGTGGTCTCCGGTCGGGTGCGGGTGACGGACAGTCGGCCGAAGTCCCCGGTGGTGAGCCGGAGCCAGTGCAGACGGGATTCGGGCCGACGGGACCGGCGGTTGTACGGGGGATCCTGCTCGGCGATGAGGCGCACCTCCCGGACGCGGGCCTCCACCACCGTGTCGCACGGGATCGTGCGGACTCCGGTGGCGGCGACGAGCATGTCGGCCATCCGTCCACGTGTCTCCCCGGCGTTGAAGTACTGGCGGACCCGGGTCCGCATGTCCTGGGCGGACCCGATGTAGAGCACCCGCGACGCCGCGTCGAGGAATGTGTAGACGCCCGGCCCGTGGGGGACGTCCCGAGCCAGGGGCATACGCGTACGGCGGACCTCCCAGCCCTTCTGTCGGAGCGAAGTGAGCTCCTGCAGGGTCTCGACGCCGTAACCGCCCAGGAGGCCGAGGAAGTGGTCGAGGACCTGGAGAGTGGCGCGGGCGTCGGACAGTGCCCGGTGATCGGGCTCGACGCTCGTGCCGACGTAGCGGGCGAGCGTGCCGAGCTTGTGGTCCCGGACCTCGGGACGGGGCAGGAGCATGCGGCCCAGTCGGACGGTGTCGACGACCGTGGGATCGGGCCAGGGGTGGTCGAGGTCGGCGCAGGCCCGGCGGAGGAATCCGATGTCGAAGGGAGCGTTGTGGGCGACGAGCACCGCGCCGTGGGCGAACTCCAAGAAGGACGGAAGGACGGCCGCGAGGTCCGGGGCGTCGACGAGCATGGCGTTCGTGATCCCCGTGAGGCGTTCGACGAAGGGACTGACCTGCTGTTCGCGGGGCTTCACGAGCGTCGAGAACTCTCCGGTCACCTCGCCGCCCCGGGAGCGGACGGCCCCGATCTCGGTGATCTCGCTCGTGTCGCCGCGGGTGCCGGTCGTCTCCAGGTCGACGACGACGAAGGTGACCTCGTTCAGCGGCGTGCCGAGATCGGCGAGGGTGAGCTGGCCGGACCGGGCACTCGGTGCCCGGTCGAAGGGGCGGGACGTGGACATGACCCCATGATCGCACCGCCGACGGACACGGTTCGCCGGGCCTGTGGCTCCCGGCCGCCTAGACCTGTGCGCCGGAACCCGGGTCGGAAGGACGGTCCTTGGGCAGTCGCAGGAAGAGGATCGTCGCACCGAGGAGGACGATGACGACGAGCAGGAGCACCAGCCACCCGGGCAGCGGCCGGAAGAAGATCGCCCCGAGGAGCAGGAACGCCACGCCGCCGAGGCTCATGAGCCACCCGAGGACGACCACCGGTGCCGCCGTCCGCCAACCGACCCGCGGCGCCGGTGGGGGAGTCCATTCCTCCTCGTCCTCGAGCGCTTCGCGGATCTCGTCCCGGGACATCTCGGGGACGAACCCGGTGGGACGGGCCAGGCCCTCGACGACGGCGCGCCAGTCCTCGTCGGACACCCGGTCCTCCGCCGGTGCCCGCTCGGCATCGGGTGACCCGGACGGACCGTCCTCCTGCCCGTCCTCGGGGGAGCGGTCGGACGGATCAGTCATGTGGGCACCTCGTTCGCGGGGTCGGGGTCCATGGGGCGGGCGGACGTCCGGCGGTGGGTACGGACGCGGAGGGCGGCGGGCACCGTCGGCAAGGCGGGAGCCGCCCCGGTCGCCGCGGCGAGGAGATGACGACGGAGCACCTCGGCGACGAGGTGGTCGTCGTGGTCGACGGTCGCCACGTGGAGACTGCGGCGCAGGGGGACGACCTCGAAGGGGCCGCCGACGGAGGCGGCGATGCGCCGGGCGGACCGGGGCGCGACGACGTGGTCGGTCGTCGACAGGCACAGCGACACGGGAGCGGTGACCCGCCACAGGTGGCGGCGCAGGATGCGTTGTCCGGCGGCGAGCGAGGCGACGGCGGCAACGGGTGTGCGGTCGTAGGCGTACTCCAGGGCGCCGGGACGGGCGATGTCCCCGCCGATCGCCGGGACCGAGGGCACCAGGCGGGACAGGAGCGGCAGGGCGAAGGCGAGCGGGTCGTCGACGTGGACGGCCGGATTCACGAGGACGACCGAGGACACGAGGTCGGTGCGGGCGGCGAGGTCGAGCGCGAGCGCGCCGCCCATGGACAGGCCTGCGACGACGACACGGTCGTGGGAGGCGGCGAGGGACTCAAGCTCCGTGTGGGCCGCCGCGTACCAGTCCGCGTAGGTCCGCCGGTTGAGGTCACGCCAGTGCGTGCCGTGGCCGGGGAGCAGGGGAGCGGACCACGAGACGCCCGAGCCCGCCGGGGTCCCGGAGAGTTCGCGGGCGATGGCCCGCCAGACGACGGGGGAGCCGGTGATGCCGTGGAGCAGGAGGACCGCCACACCGGCGCCCTCGACCCGGACGTGCACAGGGCGGTGGACGTCAGCGGGGTCGACGGGGTCGACGGTGGGTGCGGAGGTGGTGTCCGTCATGAGGCTCCTTCTCCTCGTCGGTACGACCGTATAGTAATCTCGGATGGCCCACGTGGGAGAACAGGAAGGGAACACGTGTTCTACTGGATGCTCAAGGTCGTCGTGGCACCGATCCTACGGGTGCTGTTCCGACCCTGGGTCCGGGGGCTGGAGAACATTCCGGAGACCGGCCCCGCCATCATCGCCGGGAACCACCTGTCGTTCATCGACTCGATCCTCGTGCCCGTCGTCGCGCCCCGTCCCGTCGCCTACCTGGCGAAGAAGGACTACTTCACCGGCCGCGGGGTCAAGGGCATGCTGACCCGGTGGTTCTTCAAGCTCACCAACCAGCTGCCGATGGACCGGGGCGGCGGGTCCGGCTCGGACGCCTCGCTCACCGCCGGCCTCGAGGTCCTGCGGTCCGGTTCCCTCCTGGGCATCTACCCCGAGGGCACCCGCAGCCCTGACGGCAAGCTCTACCGGGGCCGCACCGGCGTCGCGCGGATGGTCATCCGCTCGGGTGCGCCCGTCGTCCCCGTCGCACTCATCGGCACGGACAGGATCCAGCCGGAGGGTGCGACACTGCCCAAGCTGGGACGCGTGGGCATCGTGTTCGGCAAGCCCCTGGACTTCTCCAAGTACGCCGACGTCCCCGAGGACCGCTTCCTGCTCCGGTCGATCACCGACGAGATCATGTACGAGATCCTGCGCCTCTCGGGCCAGAAGTACGAGGACTCCTACGCCTCCACCGTGAAGACCCGCCTGCTCGCCGAGAAGAAGAAGGCCGAGAAGGACTCCTGATCCGGCGTCGGACTTCAGAAGTGGTGGGGTGCCGGGGCTTGGGCGGCGTTAGGCACAGCCTGTTCGAAAAGGTCGATAACGGCGACACGCCGAATCGTTACCGCCGACCTTCCGGGCCGGGAGCCCGCCTGCCGATAGATTCGTCCTGTACGTTCCCCCGGGTCGGGGTGACGTCCGCTCGTCCGGCAACCGGCCGTCCACGGTGTCGCCCCTCGCGGGAGACCGGTGGGGTCTGCCCCAGAGGCGTGGTCACGCGGTAGAATCACCGTGGAGTCCACGCGACCATGTCGGTCACGGACACGGACCACCACGACCCTGCTTCCCCCAGGGGTGTAAAGGAGGAGTCGGTGTGAACCGCTCACACGAGGACCAGGTGCAGGAGCCTTCGCTGCCACGCGCGGCGCAGGGTCTCCTGTTCGACGACGACCTGCCGGAACTCGACGACGAGGCCGGCTACCGCGGACCCACGGTCTGCCGGGTCATCGGGATCACCTACCGTCAGCTCGACTACTGGGCACGGACGGACCTCGTCGTGCCGTCGATCCGCAATGCCGGCGGATCCGGCACCCAGAGGCTCTACAGCTTCCGCGACATCCTCGTCCTCAAGATCGTCAAGCGTCTGCTCGACACCGGCGTGGCGCTCAACCAGATCCGCGTGGCCGTCGGCCACCTGCGGGAGCGGGGCGTCGAGGACCTCTCGCAGATCACGCTCATGAGCGACGGTTCCTCCGTCTTCGAGTGCACCTCCGCCGATCAGGTCATCGACCTCGTCCAGGGTGGTCAGGGTGTCTTCGGGATCGCCGTGGGCCGCGTGTGGCGTGAGGTCGAGGGCACGCTCTCCGAGCTCCCGAGCGAACGCCCCGAGCGTCCGGCCGAGCCCGCGGCTCCGGCCGTCCCCGACGAACTCTCCGCCCTCCGCGCCCGCAAGCAGGCCGGTTGAGGCCGGGCCGGTGGGACCGCGTGTCCCACCGGCTCACATCACCTGAGGGAAGCATTCGGCCCCCGATGTCCACGTGGACATCGGGGGCCGAATTCGTGTGTGGAGCCGGCCGCGGCGTGCGGCAGTTCGAGAAGGCACGAAGGGTTGGATTCAGGTCTCGGATCCGACCATTCGTGTCGCCTCGATCCGGGCTGGGTAACGGGGTCAGGCCCCCGAACCGGGCTTATTCGCCGATCCGGACTTCCCGGTCCCTGTCTTCGACGTGTCTGCCTTCGCAGCGCCGGTCTTCCGGTTCCCCGTCTTCGCGGATCCCGCCGCCGAGGTGCCCTGCGCTTTCGCCGGACCTGCCGGTGCCTGGGTGGTCGCCTTCCCACTGTCCGTGACCGTGTCCTTGACGACGGTGAGCGGCACGGTCGGGGGAGGATCCGTGAGGCGCGAGGACGGGACGGATCCGGCAGCAGACTTTCCGTCGGGCGCGGTGGTCGAACCCTCGGCGGTCTTCGGGACACCCGGTTTCCCGGCAGCCGGCGTATCCGCGCCCGGCTTGACCGCACCCGACTTCTCCCCACCGGGCTTCCCGGCACCGGACTTCGGAGCCGTGGAGGTTGGGGTGGACGTCGTGGTGGCCCCGGGGGAGGGCTCCTCGGCGGCGCTGTTCGTCGTGCCGGTGTCGGCGGTCTTCGCGGCGGAATCCTCCTCGCCGGCTTCGTCCGTGGAGGCGCCGGGGCGGGCGGACTCGGCACGGAGGACGCGTTCGAGGATCCCGTCGAATGCGGTGGCGAGCTCCGCGGCGGCGGACCCGGGCCACTGGTGGATCGGACGGGCGGAGCCCTGTGCCTGCTGGAGGACGGTGCGCTCGGGGACCGGTGGGTCGACGACGAGCGGACCGAACATCTCCTTGAGTTCGTTGATGCGGTAGCCGTGTTCCAGGGACCCGGGGCGGACGCGGTTGACCACGACACCCAGGGGCGTGAGGCTCACGTCGTTGCGGCGGTGCAGCTCCTCGGCGGCGCGCAGCGCCCGGTCGGCGGCGGCGACGGAGAACAGGCCCGGCTCGGTGACGACGGCCACCTGGTCGCTGGCCGTCCACGCGGCACGGGTGAGGCCGTTGAGCGAGGGCGGGCAGTCGATGATGACGAGCCGGTAGCCGGTCCCGATCTTCTCCAGGGCCTCGCGCATGCGGCGTAGGTACCGGTCCGACAGCGAGGGACGGTCGAACTCCGCGGCGCGCGGGGAACCGGGGACGACGTCGATGTGGCCGACTTTGCCCTCCGACCAGCTGCTGGGCACGATGGCCCGTTCGAGCACGCGGGAGCGCGGTGCGGCCAGCACGTCCGCCACGTCGACCTCGGTCGTGACCGGGATGCCCAGGCCCGTCGAGGCGTCGGCCTGGGGGTCCATGTCGACGACGAGGGTCGGGATGCCCCGGGTGTATGCGGCGGAGGCGAGGCCGAGGGCGACGGAGGTCTTCCCGACCCCGCCCTTGAGACTCGAGATGCTGAGGACGAACACGCCCCCTACGGTAGCCGAAGTGGCCGGGAGTCCGTTCGACCGACGGGCGGGGATGTCGGTCACTCCCCGGCGCCCGCGATCGAGACGCGGACGGTCGACCCGGACGGGCCCGGGAGGACCTCGATCCCGGTGTCCAGGCGCTCCTTCATCTCCGTCACGTGGGAGATGATCCCCACCGTGCGGCCCCCACTGCGCAGCTCCTCGAGGACACCGAGGACCTCGTCGAGCGTGGCCGGGTCGAGCGACCCGAACCCCTCGTCGATGAACAGCGAGTCCAACTGGATCCCGCCGGCCGCCGCCTGCACGGTGTCCGCCAGGCCGAGGGCGAGCGCGAGCGAGGCGAGGAAGGTCTCCCCGCCGGAGAGGGACCGTGTGTCGCGGGTCTCCTGGGTGTGGTCGTCGAAGACCCGCAGCCCCAGGCCCGCACGCTTCTCCTTCCGGGCCGTCTCGAGGGAATGGACGAGCCGGTACCGGCCCGCACTCATCCGCAACAGTCGTTCCGTGGCCGCCTCGGCGACGCGGGCGAACAGGTCGACGAGGGCATAGGACTCCAAGGTGAGGGCGCGGGTGTTCTCCGGACTCGTGGCCCGCACGATCGCGGCGAGCCGGACGGTCTCGACGAGGTCCTCGACCTCCGCCGCCTCCGCCCGGGCCCGATCGCGGGTCCGCTCGACCACCGCGTGGGCGGTCGCCGTGCGGTCCGTGGCGACGGCCAGTGCGTCGCGGGCCGCGGCGGCCCGGGCATGCGCGGTCGTGGCGGCCTCGGATGCCCGGGCCAGGGCGTCCTCCAGGTCGGCGGTGTCCGCCTCGTCGGTCCGGGCCCGGGAAAGGCGGTCGTCCGCCCGACGTTGGTCGAGGGCGATCCGGCGTTCCTCGTGTCCGGCGACGAGCTGTGATTCGGCCGTGGTGTCCCGGCCCGCGAGGTCACGGACCTCCGACACGGACCCGAACCCGTGCGCCTGAAGTGCTGTGGTGAGTGCGGCCTCCCGCTCCGCCGCCGCGGTGCGGGCGGTGCGGACCGCCGTCCGCGCGGTCTCCCGGTCACGGGCGGCGGTCTCGAGATCCGCGGCGGCACGGGCCGTCCCCGTCGCCGCCTCCGGGGTCTCCGGAGCAGGAAGGCCCCACCGCACGAACGTCCGGGTGTGGGCGGCGTCCGGGGCGAGCGCCTCCAGGCGTTCGCGCAGGGTGTCCCGGGTGCCGCGGGCGGCGGCCACCTCCTGGTGCGCGGTGTCCAGCGCGGTCCGGGCGGACTCCAGGTCCGCCTCCAGGCGGGCGAGTGCGCGTTCGGCCTTTTGCGCAGCGGTGAACCGGTCCTGCAGATCGGTGAGCGTGGTGCGCAGGCGGGCGCGTTCGGTGGCGACCGATTCCTCGGTCGTGTCGCCCAGGGCGCCGCGGAGTCCGGCGAGGTGGTGCTCGGCGGTGGCGTGCTCCTCGGTGGCGGCGTGCAGGGCGGCCGCCGCGGCCTCGGCGGTCTCCTGGGCGCTCGCGACGTCCTCCCGGGTCACGTGGTCGGCGTCGAGGACGGCCGGGGCCGGGTGCTCGGTCCCCCCGCACACGGGACAGGGTGCACCGGCCTCCAGGTCCGCGGCCAGCTCCCCGGCGATCCCGGCCAGGCGCCGGTCGACCAGGCGCGCGTGGCTCTCCCGGGCCTCCCGGGCCCGGTCCCGGGCGCTCTCGACGGCCGTCCGGGTCCGCTCGGTCGCGGCGCGGGCCGTGGCGACCCGGTCGAGGAGCGCGGCCGAGGCGTCGAGGGCTGTGAGTTCCTCCTCGTGCGTCTCGATCCGGGTGCGGAGGGCCTGGGGGTCGACGGTGGACTCCCGGGCCTTACCGATCCGGCCCCCGAGGTCGGTGACACGGGCCTGCGCCTGCACGACGGCCTCCTCGGCCGCCGTGTGATGTGCCTGCGCCTCCGTGGTGTCGTCCGTCAGGTCCGCCCGGGCCGCGAGGAACTGCCGGTACCCCTCGGCGGCACCGGAGAGCTCCCGGGCGGCCGGAGCGAGGGTGGCCGGGTCCACTCCGCCGGCAGTCCCGTCTCCGGTCACTTCGCCGTCCGCGGTCCCGACACCGAGGCGCCCGCGGGCCGCGTCGAGCGCCTGCCGTGCGGTCCGTTCGTCCTCCTCGGCGCGCGCGAGCGCGGCGGTGGACCGCTCGTGCTCGGTGAGGGCCGGGACGACCGACCGGGAGCGTCCGACCGCGTCGAGGACCGCACGGGCCTTCTCGACGGCGGGGACCGCCTCGGCGTGGGTGGTATCCAGGCGGGAGAGGTCCTCCAGGACGCGCCGGTCGTCCAGGCGCCTTTCGGCGTGTGTCCGGGCGTCGGTCGCCGCGGCGGC
This sequence comes from Brevibacterium litoralis, assembly GCF_040212315.1. Taxonomy (NCBI): domain Bacteria; kingdom Bacillati; phylum Actinomycetota; class Actinomycetes; order Micrococcales; family Brevibacteriaceae; genus Brevibacterium; species Brevibacterium litoralis. Next base: position 61,024 of record NZ_JBDIUY010000018.1, read on the forward strand.
ACGACTCTGCGCGAGTGCGGCGACGACACCGGCGACCTCCTGCTGCTCGCGGTACAGGGCGGTGGCCGGGACGAGGACCGACAGGAGGTCGGACTCCGTGGGGTCCGGGGCGGGTGGGACCGGGAGCGTGGGGGAGTGCGCGGCGGCGGCCTGTTCCATGAGACCGCGGCGGCGGCTGGACTCCTCGGTCAGGCGCGACCGGGCGGCGGCTGCCCGGTCCTCCAGGACACGGGTGACGGCCTGGTAGATGCCGGTACCGAACAACTGCCGCAACAGGGGTTCGCGCTCCTGGGGGTCCGCACGCAGGAACCGGGCGAACTCGCCCTGGGGGAGCATGACGATCCGGGAGAACTGTTCCGCGTTCACGTGGAGGACGTCCTCGATGAGGGGAGCGGCCTCCTTCATCGTGCGGGCGAGTGCCTTCCGCTCCCCGTCGACCCATTCCTCCAGGAGTGCGGTGGGACGCTGCCGGGTCGTGGCACCGTCCTTGCCGCCGCGCTTCTTCACCCGGTCGTAGGCCGGGGTGCGCTCGACCCGGAAGGTCCGTCCGCCGGCGGAGAAGTCGAGCACGACGCGGGTGGGCAGGTCGTCCGGTGCGAACTGGCTGCGGAACTGGGCGGCGTCGTTGCGGGCGCCGGGCACCCGCCCGAACAGGCCGAAGCACAGGGCGTCGAAGACCGAGGTCTTGCCCGCGCCGGTGGGTCCGGACACGAGGAACAGGCCGTCCCCGGTGAGGCGGTCGAAGTCGATCGTCTCCGTCCCGGCGAAGGGGCCGAAGGCGGAGATCTCCAGGCGGTGGAATCTCATGCGTCCTCCTGGCGGGCGAGTGCGAGTGCGGAGTCGAAGCGGTCCCGTTGGCCGGGGGTGGGGCCGGTGCCGAGGACCTCGACGAGGAAGTCGGAGAAGACCTCCGTCTCGGTGCGGCGGGCGAGTGTCCGGGCGTCCCGGGTCTCGGCCGGGGCCGCCGGGGTCGCGTGTGCCCACCCGTACTTGACGATGCCCGTGGGACCGCCGTCGTCCTCGTAGGGGCGACCGTAGGCGGCGAACAGGCGTTCCCGGGTCCGCGGCGGCCGGTCGGTGTCGGTGAGGACGACCTCGACGAGGTGGTCCCGGTACTCCGGAGCCCGTGTCACGACCTCGTCGAGCGTTCCGGTGACGGTGGCCACCGGCAGGTAGGGGTCGAGCGGGACGGGGGTGACCGCGACCTCCTCACCGTGTGTACCGAGGTCGACGAGGAGCAGGGACTTGGCGGACCGGGCCTCGGAGAAGGAGAAGGCGACGGGGGAGCCGGAGTACCGGACCGTGTCCGTCACCCGCTGTGGGCGGTGCAGGTGTCCCAGCGCCACGTAGTCGGCGCCGTCGAACACACCGGCCGGGGCGACCCCGAGGCCGCCGATGTCGAGGTCCCGCTCGGACTCCGAGGTGGCCGGTTCCCCGGAACCCTGGACGAAGGAGTGCGAGAGCACGAGCAGGGCCGCCTGCGGGTGGTGGGCGGCGTGGTGGGCGCGCACGAGGTCCATGGCGTGTGAGAGGACGGCCGTGTGGGTCCGGGCGACACCCCAGCGGTGGTGGACGAGCCCGGGTTCCAGGTAGGGCAGTGCGTACACCGTGAGACGCCCGTCGTCGAGGACGACCGGACGGACGATGTCCCGCAGGCGGGTGCGGACGTGGAGGCCGGCCGCGTCGAGCATCCGTCCGCCGTGCCCCAGGCGCCGGAAGGAGTCGTGGTTGCCGCTGGAGACGATCACGGGCACACCACGGGAGACGAGTCCGGCGGCCACGTCGTCGAACTGGGCGAGGGACCCCGGACCGGGGACCGCCCGGTCGTAGAGGTCACCGGCGATCGCGACGGCGTCGACCGCGTGGTCGTCGACGATCCGCAGCAGGTGGTCGAGGAAGGCGGCGTGGGCGTGGGCGATGTCGACCCGGTGGAAGGTCCGGCCCAGGTGCCAATCGGAGGTGTGCAGCACTCGCATGTGTCGCACCCTAGCCGGGGGCTCGGACACACTTCTCACGTCTGGGCCGGAGAGCGTGCGACTGCGCCCGGCCCGCCCTCCTCCGGTGGCGCCGCCGACCCCCGTGCGCATGTGTGTCGGACCCCTCGCTAGAGTGGCCCGTGTCAACGGAACCCCTTACCGGCCCGTCCGGTACCGAGAGATAAGCGAGCTACACAGATGTTCTCGAAAGTTCTCGTGGCGAACCGCGGAGAGATCGCGGTCCGTGCATTCCGAGCGGCATTCGAACTGGGCGCCCGCACCGTCGCGGTCTTCCCGTACGAGGACCGCAACTCCGAACACCGACTCAAGGCCGACGAGGCCTACCTGATCGGCGAGAAGGGCCACCCGGTCCGCGCCTACCTCGACGTCGAGGAGATCATCCGTGTGGCCAAGGAGTCCGGCGCCGACGCCGTGTACCCCGGCTACGGCTTCCTCTCGGAGAACCCCGATCTCGCCCGCGCCTGCGCGGAAAACGGAATCACCTTCATCGGTCCGGCCGCCGACGTCCTCGAGATGGCCGGCAACAAGGTCCAGGCCCTCGAGTCCGCACGTCGGGCCGGGGTGCCCACCCTGTCCTCGACCCGCGCCTCGGCGGACATCGACCAGCTGCTGGCCGACGCCGAGGGCATCGAGTACCCCCTCTTCGTCAAGGCCGTCGCCGGTGGTGGCGGCCGCGGCATGCGCCGGGTCGACACGCAGGACGCGCTCGTCGACGCCCTCAAGGCCGCCATGCGGGAGGCCGAGGGTGCCTTCGGCGATCCGACGGTCTTCATCGAGCAGGCGGTGCAGCGCCCCCGCCACATCGAGGTCCAGGTCCTCGCGGACAACGACGCGAACGCCGTCCACCTCTTCGAGCGCGACTGCTCGATCCAGCGGCGTCACCAGAAGGTCGTCGAGATCGCACCGGCCCCGCACCTGGAGCCCGAGGTCGCCCAGGCACTCCGGGAAGACGCCCTGAAGTTCGCTCGCGCGATCGGTTATCAGAACGCCGGCACCGTCGAGTTCCTCCTGGAGACCGAGGGGCCGCGGGCCGGCAAGCACGCCTTCATCGAGATGAACCCGCGGATCCAGGTCGAGCACACCGTCACCGAGGAGGTGACGGACGTCGACCTCGTCCAGTCCCAGATGCGGATCGCCGGTGGGGCGAGCCTGGCTGAGCTCGGGTTCACCCAGGAGTCCCTCCACATCAAGGGTGCGGCACTCCAGTGCCGCATCACGACCGAGGACCCGGGCAATTCCTTCCGTCCCGACACCGGCGTCATCACCGCCTACCGGTCCGCCGGTGGCGCGGGTGTGCGTCTGGACGGCGGCACGGTCTACGCGGGCGCGGAGGTCTCCGCCCACTTCGACTCCATGCTCGTGAAGTGCACGACCCGCGGCCGTGACTTCGGCCAGGCCGTCGCCCGTGCCTCGCGTGCCCTCGCCGAGTTCCGCATCCGCGGTGTCTCGACGAACATCGGCTTCCTCCGCGCCGTCCTGGAGGACCCCTCCTTCGTCGCCGGGGACATCTCGACGAAGTTCATCGAGGAGCGCCCGCACCTGCTCGAGGCCAAGGTCGGCGCCGACCGCGGTTCCAAGCTCCTGGAGTACCTGGCCGACGTCACCGTCAACAAGCCCCACGGCGAGTCGCCGGTGTCCCTGCGCCCGCGCACCAAGCTGCCGGCCACCGACACCGCCGCCGAGGCGCCCGCCGGTTCCCGGCAGCAGCTCCAGGAAACCGGCCCCGAGGGCTGGGCCCGCGCGCTGCGCGAGCGGGCCTCGCTCGCGGTGACGGACACGACCTTCCGTGACGCGCACCAGTCCCTGCTCGCCACCCGGGTCCGCACCAAGGACCTGCTGGCCATCGCCCCGCACGTCGCCCGGCTCACGCCGGAACTCCTGAGCGTCGAGGCCTGGGGCGGCGCCACCTACGACGTCGCGCTGCGCTTCCTCGGGGAGGACCCCTGGGAGCGGCTGGCCGCCCTGCGTGAGGCGATGCCCAACCAGGCGATCCAGATGCTGCTGCGCGGCCGGAACACCGTCGGCTACACCCCCTACCCGACGAAGGTGACCTCCGCCTTCGTCGAGGAGGCCGCCGCCACCGGAGTCGACGTCTTCCGCATCTTCGACGCCCTCAACGACGTCGAGCAGGTGCGTCCGGCGATCGAGGCGGTCCGCGCCACCGGTTCGACGGTCGCGGAGGTCGCCCTGTGCTACACCTCCGACCTCTCGGACCCGGCGGAACCCCTCTACACGCTCGACTACTACCTCGGCCTCGCCGAGAAGATCGTGCAGGCCGGCGCCCACGTGCTCGCCGTCAAGGACATGGCCGGCCTCCTGCGCCCGGCCGCCGCGACGACTCTCGTGACGGCCCTGCGGAAGGAGTTCGACCTCCCGGTCCACGTGCACACACACGACACCGCCGGTGGCCAGCTCGCCACCCTGCTCGCCGCCTCGGCCGCGGGTGCCGATGCGGTCGACGCCGCCTCGGCCTCGATGGCCGGCACCACGAGCCAGCCCTCGCTCTCGGCCCTCGTCGCCGCCCTCGAACACACCGACCGGGACACCGGACTGTCCCTGGCGAACGTCCAGGACATGGAGCCCTACTGGGAGGCCGTGCGCAACGTCTACGCACCCTTCGAGTCGGGTCTGCCCGGCCCGACCGGTCGTGTCTACCGCCACGAGATCCCCGGCGGACAGCTCTCCAACCTGCGCCAGCAGGCCGTGGCCCTGGGCCTCGGGGAGAAGTTCGAGGAGATCGAGAAGATGTACGAGGCGGCCGACCGCATCCTCGGTCACCTCGTGAAGGTCACCCCCTCCTCGAAGGTCGTCGGCGACCTGGCCCTCCATCTCGTCGCCGTCGGGGCCGACCCGGCCGAGTTCGCCGAGAACCCGCAGAGCTTCGACATCCCGGACTCCGTCATCGGGTTCCTCTCCGGTGACCTCGGTGATCCGCCCGGTGGCTGGCCGGAGCCCTTCCGCACGAAGGCCCTGGCCGGACGTCACGCCAAGCCGGCCGTCGAGGACCTCGCCGCGAGCGACTCCGCCCTGCTCGACGCACCGGGCCGCACCCGTCAGGAGACCCTCAACCGGCTGCTGTTCCCGGCCCCCACGAAGGAGTTCCAGCGCGTCCGCGAGGCCTACGGCGACCTGTCCGTCCTCGAGACGCAGGACTACCTGTACGGCCTCACCGAGGGTGAGGAGCACGGGGTGAGCATCGACAAGGGCAAGACCCTCATCGTCGGTGTCCAGGCCGTCGGAGCGCCGGACGAGCGTGGTATGCGTTCGGTCATGTGCACGCTCAACGGCCAGCTGCGTCCGCTCTCGGTCCGCGACCGGTCGATCGAGGTCGACGTCGCGACCGCCGAGCGCGCCGACACCGCGCAGCCCGGTCACGTCCCGAGCCCCTTCGCCGGTGTCGTCACCCTCCAGGTGGCCGTCGGTGACCGGGTGGAGGTCGGCCAGACCGTCGCGACGATCGAGGCGATGAAGATGGAGGCCTCGATCACGGCGCCGGTCGCGGGAACCGTCTCGCGCCTGGCGATCGGCCCGGTCCAGCAGCTCGAGGGCGGCGACCTCGTGGTCGTCGTCGAGGAGTGAGCGGGAACCGTGACCGTCAGGGACATCCGTCTCTTCGGTGATCCCGTGTTGAAGACCGTGACCGATCCGGTCACGGTCTTCGACCGGGCCCTCCGCGTGCTCGTCGAGGATCTGTTGGAGACGACGGACATGGACGGGCGCGCGGGGGTCGCGGCCACCCAGATCGGTTCGACCAAGCGGGTCTTCGCCTGGCACATCGACGGGGAGACCGGGTACGTGGTCAACCCCGAGCTGGTGGCCACCGGTGGGGAACTGATCGAGGACGGACCGGAGGGGTGCCTGTCGGTGCCCGGCCTGTCCTTCCCCACTCCGCGGTGGTCACGGGCCACGGTGCACGGCGTGGACGTCGACAACGAACCCGTGGAGATCTCCGGCGAGGGACTCATGGCCCGTATGCTCCAACACGAGACCGATCACCTCGACGGGCTGTTGTACCTCGACCGCCTGCGCCCGGACACGCGGCGGACCGCACTGCGCGCCGTGAGACGCTCGGACTGGTTCTGAGAAGTTACCGGTACGATTGGACACAGGAAAGCCCGCGGACCGCGGGCACGTCAGACCCACACCTGACCTCCCGAAAGGGGAACACATGAGCATTGCACGAGTCGGCGTCGTCGGCGCCGGGATCATGGGCGCCGGGATCGCAGAGGTCCTCGCCCGGTCGGGCCTCGACGTCGTCGTCCGGGAGATCTCGGAGACGGCCCTGGAAGCCGGACGGACCCGCGTGACGAAGTCCCTGGAGAAGGGTGCGTCCCGCGGCAAGCTCTCGGCCGAGGACAAGGAGGCCGCACTCGGCAGGCTCACCTTCACGACCGAGCTGAAGGACATGGCCGACCGGCAGCTCGTCATCGAGGCGGCGAGCGAGAACGAGGACATCAAGAAGGCGATCTTCGCCGAGCTCGACGAGTACGTGACGGACCCGGACGCGATCCTCGCCTCGAACACCTCGTCGATGCCGATCATCCGGTTCGCCCAGGCCACCCGTCGCGCCGAGCGCGTGCTGGGTCTGCACTTCTTCAACCCGGCGCCCGTCCAGTCGCTCGTCGAGGTCGTGCCGTCGGTCATCACGGATCCGGCCGTCGTCGACGAGATCGAGGCCTTCGCCTCCGAGGCGCTCGGCAAGAAGCCGATCCGCTCGGACGACCGTCCCGGCTTCATCGTCAACGCACTGCTGGTGCCCTACCTGTTCTCGGCGATCCGCATGCTCGAGGACGGCCACGCCTCGAAGGAGGACATCGACGCCGGTATGGTCAACGGCTGCGCCCACCCCATGGGTCCCTTCGCCCTGACCGACACCGTCGGCCTCGACACCTGCCTGGCGATCGGGGAGTCGATGTACTCCGAGACCGGTGATCCGGCGCACAAGCCGCCGCTGCTGCTCAGCCGCATGGTCGACGCCGGCCTGCTCGGCCGCAAGACCGGCCGCGGGTTCTACACCTACTGAATCCGACGCCGCCTTAAGCCCCGGCACCCCACCGCTGGAGCTCGACGCCGCTCAACGATCCCGGCCCGTTGAGTCCTTCCGGCCCCCTGAGATGCGCATCTCAGGGGGCCGAAAGGATTCAGCGGGCCGGGATCGTCCGGGGGCTGGGTCAGCCCTCGGCGAGGAGCTTCTCGCAGGCGGCCAACCGGACGCAGGCGGCCAGGCCCTCGGTCGCGGTGCGGACGTCGGCCAGGCCCGGCATCGTCGGCGCGATGCGGATGATCGCGTCGTCGGGGTCGACACCGTAGGGGTGCGTGGCGCCGGCAGGGGTGAGCTTGACGCCCGCCTCGGCCGCGAGCTTGACGACCCGGGAGGCGATCCCCGGCAACACGGCGAGCGTGATGAAGTAGCCACCCTTCGGCGAGGTCCACTCGGCCACGCCGGTGCCCGACAGCTGCGTGCCGAGGATCTCCTCGACGGCGTCGAACTTGGGCCCGATGAGCGCGGCGTGACGCTCCATGTGGGCGCGGACACCGGCAGCGTCACCGAAGAAGCGCAGGTGGCGCAGCTGGTTGACCTTGTCCGGGCCGATGGCGGTGGGTCCCAGGTGGGCGCGGAACCAGTCGACCTCCATGTCGTTCGCCCCGAAGAACCCGACCCCGGCCCCGGCATGGGTGATCTTCGAGGTCGACGCGAAGGTCCACACACGTTCCGGGTGGCCCACCTCGGCGGCGAGCGCGAGCACGTCGAGAAGCTCGGCCTGCGGCTCGCGGAGGTGGTGGAGGCCGTAGGCGTTGTCCCACAGGAGACGGAAGTCCGGTGCTGCGGTCTCCAGGGCCAGGAGCTCCCGGGCGCGGGCCTCGGAGATCGTCACGCCGGTGGGGTTCGAGTACATGGGGACGACCCACATGCCCTTGACGGACGGGTCGGACCCGGCCAGGCGGGCGACCTCGGAGAGGACGGGCCCCTCGGCGTCCATCGGGACGGAGACGAGTTCGAAACCGAGCGATTCGGCGAGCGTGAAGTGACGGTCGTAGCCGGGAACCGGGCACAGGATACGCCGGGGACCAGTGACCCAGGGGGTCGATCCCTCGTTCGTCGTCCCGTGCAGCAGCGCGAAGGTGAGCGCCTGCCCCATGAGCACGAGCGAACTGTTGCCCTGCGCGAGCAGGTTGCCCGCCGGGACCTTGAGCAGTTCCCCGAACATCTCACGGAGTTCCGGCAGCCCGTCGAGGCCGCCGTAGTTGCGGGTGTCGGTCCCGGCCGGGGAGGTGTAGGAGTCACCGGTCACGGCCGTGAGCAGGTCGGCGGAGAGGTCGAGCTGGTCGGTCCCGGGCTTGCCCCGGGTGATGTCGAGTGCGAGGCCGCGGGACGCGAAGTCCTGGTAGGCGGCATGGGCGCGGTCGAGTTCTGCCTCGAGGTCCGTCCGCGACAGGGACGCAAGGGGAATCGTCATGGTGAATATCCTAGGACCGTGACCCTTCCCGCCGCCGACCCCACCCCCGTCGTCTCCTGCCCACGTGCCCGTCGGCTCGCCCGCCGGGTCCTGCTCGGGGTGGCGCTCGGCGGTCTGGTCGGGCTCCTCGCGTTCGGCTCGGTCCTCGGTCTGTTCCCCACGGTCTCGGGGTTCGTGCACCTCACGGCCCTGCGCACGGCCACAGCCGGTGGGGTCGGGGCCCTCGCGCTGCTCGCTCTGCTCCTCGTCGTTCTCCTGCTCCGCCGTGGGCGTCGCTCCGCCGCCGTCCTCCTGTCCGCCGGCGGGCTCACCGCACTCCTCCTGTGCCTCGCGGTGCTCGCCGGGCAGGTGGGCCGGGGATTCGCCGCCGAGGCGCCCTCCCGTCCTCCTGCCCCTGCGGTCGGGGAGACCCTGCGGGTCGTCACGGCGAACGTGTACTACCGGTCGGACGCCTATCGGGACTTCCTCGCCGCCGAGCTGCGGGCCGGTGCCGATGTCGTCGGTCTGCAGGAGGCGGACGAATCCGTGGCACGGGACGTGCTCGCCGATCTCGTCGCCACGGGCAGGGCCGCTGCGGGCGACTGGCACGTCTTCACCTCGGATCCGGTCGGGGCGGACGGGGTGGCGTCGACCTCGGCCTCGGTCCTCCTGGTCGCCGACCACCTGGAGCCGGTCGGGATGGACCCTGCGACCCTGCCGTTCTCCGCGGCCGGTGCGCACACCCGGCTGGGACCGGTCGTCACGGTGCACACCCACGCCCCCGTCCAACGGTCCCTCGTCCAGACGGAGTGGGCCCGGACGGTCGGCGAGAACGCCGGTCTGTGCCGGGCGGGCACCGGGTCACTCGTCCTCGGGGACTTCAACGCGACGGTCGACCATCGCTCGCTCACGGAGGCCACGGACTGCGTGAACGCGGCCGCGCGGGTCGGCGGCGACGGCACGGACCGGGTCGGTACGGGCCGGGACGGCGGGGGTGTGCCGATGCTCGCGTACGGGACGTGGCCGGCGGACCTTCCGGGGTGGACGGGTGCGCGGATCGACCACCTGCTCGTCGATCCGGACGCCTACACGACCCGTTCGGCAGCGGTGCTCGACGTCCCGGGCTCCGACCACCGGGCACTGCGCTTCGATCTTGCCCTGAAGTCCGATCCGTCGGTGGGGTGAGAGATCACCTCGGTGCTCCGACGACACGGTGTTCCGACGACAGGGTGGGTCTTCCCCGGCGGGCCCCGGGGTGATGTGATGAACCCATGACTGCTTCGACCTCCGCCCCCTCGACGGGTCTGCCCCGGTACGAGGAGGCCTCCGTCCGTGACCAGATCCGCGTGCTCATGGAGGCCTTCGGTGCCTCGCCGACCACCGTCTCCATCGCCACCGACGTCATGTACGACACGGACCTGTCCGGTATCGACTCCCACGGCATCTCGATGCTCCCGCACTACGCCCAGGCGATCCGTGACGGGCAGTTGGACGCGGCGGCCGATCCCCGGGTCGTACGCGACACGGGTGCCGTCGTCCTCGTCGACGGGGAGCGCGGGTTCGGCCACCCGGCCGGGCACCTGGCGATGACGGAGGCGATCGCGAAGGCGCGGACCTTCGGCGTGGGGACGGCGAACGTCACCCGGACCAACCACTACGGGGCGGCCGGGTACTACGCCCGGATGGCCGCGGAGCAGGGACTCGTCGGGCTGTCGGTGTGCTCGACCAAGTACGCGCTCCAGACCCCGACGGGGGCCAGGGCCCCCCTCATGGGCACGAACCCCATCGCCTTCGCCTGCCCCGTCGCAGGGGAGGAACCGGTGGTCGTCGACATGTCGACCTCGGTCGTCCCGCTCAACAAGGTGAAGGTCTACGACCTCAAGGACGCGCCGCTCCCGGCCGACTGGGTGCTCGACGACACCGGCACGCCGGTCCACGACGCGGCGGCGGCGATGGCCGGGCTCACGGCCCACGACGGGTCCCACGGCCTCCTGCCCCTCGGTGGGGCCGGGGTTCTCGGGGGCGGCCACAAGGGGTACGCGCTCGCGACGATGGTCCAACTGCTCGGGGCGGGGCTCGCCGGGGCCGACCAACCCGGTGACACCGAGGGCTACCAGTCGATCGGCTACTTCTTCCTCGCCATCGACCCGGAGATCGTCAACCCCGGCGGCGTCACCCCGGCCTACGCCAAGGAACTGCGGGACACCCTGCGCGGCATGGACCCGGTCGACCCGGACCGGCCCGTGCAGGTCGCCGGCGACCCCGAGCACGCCGAACGGGCCCGGCGCCGGGTCGAGGGCATCCCGCTGTCGGACTCCCTCGTCGGCCAGATCCGTGCCCTCTGCACGGACTTCTCCGCTCCCGAGGTGCTCCGGGAGCCGTCCGGTCCCGCGGGCGGGGCATGAGGCCACGGATCACCCCGGAGAAGGCCCGCGTCCACGGGCGTGCCTTCGGGCAGGAGGCCGACCGGTACGACCGGGTGCGCCCCGGGTACCCGGACACGGCCGTCGAGGCGCTCCTGGACGGCCTGCCGGAGGCTCCCCGGGTCCTCGACCTCGGGGCTGGGACGGGGAAACTCAGCGGGCACCTCGTGAGCGCGCTGGAGAGACGGCGTGCGCCGGAGGGACGGGGTGAGCACGGGATGTGGGGTGAGCACGGGGCCGGCACGGTCGTGGCCGTCGATCCGGACGCGGCGGCCCTGCAGCGCAACCCTGCCGCCGAGGTGCACGTCGGGACGGGGGAGGAGATCCCTCTGCCGGACGCCTCGGTCGACCTCGTGACGATCGCGCAGGCCTGGCACTGGATGGAGCCCGCTGCGACCTGCCGGGAGGTTCACCGGGTGCTCGTGCCCGGCGGACGGCTGGCGATCCTCGTGAACCAGCTCGACGTACGGGAACCTTGGGTGCACCGGCTGAGCCGGATCATGCACGCCGGGGACGTCTACCGGCCCGCCTGGCGTCCGGAGGTGGGCGAGGGGTTCAGCGCCGTCGAGGCGGCGACGACGGCCTTCACCCAGCCGATGACGACGGCCGACCTCGTCGACCTCGCGGCGACCCGGTCCTACTGGTTGCGCTCCGGGGAGGCGACCCGGCAGAAGGTCGCGGACAACCTGCGCTGGTACCTGGAGGAGCACCTGGGCCACCACCCGGAGACGGTGCTCGACCTGCCCTACCTGTGTCTGCGCTACACGACGACGAAGGTGTGAGCGCGGGCGGCATCGGGCACCGCGGTGGGCTGCCGGGGGACGGGCGGCGTCGGATTCGAGGTATCAGGACTCGACGGGGACCTTGCGGGCGCGGGCGTCGGAGGAGAACGGGATCGTGAGCGTGAGGACCCCGTCGGTGTGATCGGCGCGGACCGCGGTCGTGTCGATCCGGGGACCGATGGCCAGTTCCCGGACGAATTCCCCGACAGGGCGTTCGCGGGTGACGACTTCGTCGTGTTCCTCCGGGGCCAGGTCGTCGACCCGTCGGACGCGGACCGTGACCCGGCCGTCCCGGACGTCGACGTCGATGTCGTCCGCGCCCACTCCCGGCACGTCGAATCGGGCGATCCAGGCCTCCGGGGTCCGCATGAGGTCCATGGGCACCGCGCGGCGGTCCGTGGGGGCGCGCACCTCCTCGACGACGCTCTCGACCGCACGGACGCCGGCCTGTCCGATCGACCCGACGGTGGAGGTGAAGAGGGAGGTGAGAGGCCCGTTCGCTCGTGTCATACCCTCCAGTGTCCTCCACCGGTGGTAGGAAGGGAACAGGTGGGGGAGCGGACGGACCCACGGACCTGTGCGACGACCTGTGCGACGGGAACGACGGTGTCAGGAACGACCGTGTGATCAGGAACGACCGTGTGATCAGGAACGCCAGTGTGAGGAGGAGGCGGACACGCGATGGGAATCGGTGAGATCGCGCTCGTCCTCGTCCCCGTCGTCGCCTACATGGCCCTCGGGTTCGCGTTGCGCAACACCCACCTGTTCGTCGCCCGGCTGCGGTCCGACCGCGGCGCCGGGGAACCGGCGGGGACCGATGCTTCGGGAACGGGAGCCTATCCCGATGCCTTCTGGGCCGGGGCGGAGAAGCTCGCGTACTTCGTCCTCCTCCCGGCCCTCCTGTTCTCGAACATCGCCGCGGTCGACCTCGGCACCATCCCACTCGGCCGCTATGCGCTCGCCCTGGTGCTGCCCACCCTCGTCGTCACGGGGCTGCTCTTCGGATTGCGGCGGGTCATCACCCCGGACGCCGCGTCCTTCACCTCGGTGCTCCAGGGCGCCATCCGGTTCAACACGTACCTGGGTGTGTCCCTGGCGGTCGGACTCGTCCCGGGGACCGGCGGTGCGCTCGCCGCGATCGTCGGCGCGGTGCTCGTGCCGCTCGTGAATGTCCTCTCGACTCTCGGGTTCGAACTCCTGCTCGTCGACAAGCACTCCTGGCTGGGACTGGCCCGCACGGTGATCCTCAACCCGCTCGTCCTCGCCTGTCTGCTCGGGGCGGGCGTGTCGGTGAGTCCCTGGGGCCTCGGGGGCCCGGTCCTCACGGTCTTCGAGGGCCTCGCTGCGGCCGCCCTGCCGATCGGGCTCATGTGTGTCGGAGCGGGTCTGCGACCCTTCTCGCTCCGTCTGCACGCGGTGGGGCTCCTGGTCGGGTCCCTCGTGAAGATGCTCCTGCTCCCGGCGCTCACCGTCGTGTCGTTCCTGCTCCTCGGCGTGACCGGCGACGCCGCGGTCGTCGGTCTCGTCTTCCAGTCGATCTCGACGGCGAGCAGTGCCTATGTGATGAGCCGTCAGCTGGGTGGGAACGCACCGCTCATGGCCGCGATCATCGCCGCCCAGACGGTCGTCGGGCTGCTGGTGCTCCCCGTCGTCCTCCTGCTCGGGACCGGGGTTCTCGGGATCGGGTGAGGGTGCTCCTGCGTACTCGCCCGTCGCCTCGGCTCGTCGGAGCGGATGCGCGTCCGAGGGGTGGTTCTCCGGGTGATCAGCGCCCGTCGTCGTCCGGGGAGGGCGCCTCGGCGTCGGTGCCACCGGAGGTGGTGTCACCGGTGGTGGTGTCCGCAGGCGAGGGTGCCTCGGCGGCGGATTCCCCAGCGGCGGATTCCCCGGCCATCGCGCGGTAGACCTCGAGGAGCGAGGCCTGCTGGGCGGGGGAGAGGTTGGGGTCGTGGCGGATGGCGGTGATCGTCGCCTCACGGGCGGCGGCGTGGATGTCCGCGGTATCGCGGCCCAGGAGGTCCTCCGGCTCCAGGCCGAGGGTGGTCGCGAGGTTGCGGAGCACCTGCTCGCTCGGACGGCGCAGGCCGTTCTCGATCTGCGAGAGGTAGGGGCCGGAGATCCCGGACATGGTGGCCAGTTGCCGCATGGTGAGGGCCGCGACCTCACGTTGCTGGCGGATGAGGGCACCGAGGGACGGGACGTTCGACATGCCGACCAGTCTATCGGCGCGCGGTCGCGTGCCCGTCGGGGTGTCCTGGCAGGGGCGGTCGGGACCCCGGACCGTGCCCGATCAAGGCCCTGCATGTGACACAGGTCTCCCCGAGGGCCGTCGTCTCCACTAGGGTCCGTACCGAGGCCATCCGCGTCCGGTCGCGGCCGACGCGGGAGTGCACGGACCGCCCACGAGTGGAGGACAGCATGAACACGCCACAGTCCGGACCGGCCGGATCCGACGGACCCCGACCCGAGAAGTCCGCAGGTGACGCGGGCACGCCCGGGACCGACCTCCCCGACCCCCTGGAGGCGATGACGTCGGCCTTCGGTCAGGCGGTTCCCGCCCAGGTCATGGCGCAGGTCGACCCGCTGGGTCTGGGGCCCGCGACCGCGACGGTGCTCGGTCGGGCGGCCACCCACCCGTTCGGGCTGCTCTCGGCGGCGACCCGCCTGGGCCTCGGGACGGCGCAGGCGGCGACCGGGGCGATCGCACGGGCCGCCGGTGTCGAGACCGAGGAGGAGATCTCCCCGGACTCCCGCGACCGCCGCTTCTCCGACCCTGCGTGGACCACGAACCCCGCCTTCTACGCGCTGCGTCAGCAGTACCTGCTCGGCTGCCGGTTCGTCGCCGACGTCCTGGAGACGGGACGCCATGAGGGTGGTGGGGACCTGGCCGACCAGAAGGCGGCCTTCCTGGCCGAACTCGTCACCGAGGCCGCCGCACCCACGAACTACGCGGCGACGAACCCCGAGGCGCTCACCCGGGCCTTCCAGACCGGCGGGACCTCGCTCGTCAAGGGTGCGGCCCACCTGGTCGAGGACCTGGCCGCACGCGGCGGCATGCCCGCCCAGGTCGACGACACGCCGTTCACCCTCGGGGAGAACATGGCCGCGACCGAGGGGCACGTGGTCTTCCGCAACGACCTCATCGAGCTCATCCAGTACAGCCCGCGGACGGAGAAGGTCCGGGCCGTACCGATCCTGTGCAGCCCGCCGTGGATCAACAAGTTCTACGTCATGGACCTCGCCCCGGACCGCAGCCTCGTGCAGTGGGCCGTCGACCACGGGCGGACCGTCTTCATGATCAGCTACCGCGACCCGGACGCCTCGATGCAGTCGCTCACGATGGCCGACTACCTGGAGCAGGGCGTCCTCACCGCCTTCGAGGTGGTCGCGGAGATCGCCGGGGCCAAGAAGATCGACCTGTTGGGCCTGTGCCTGGGCGGCGCCATGGCCTCGATGGCCGCGGCCCACCTGGCGGCCCGGAAGGACACCCGCCTGGTCACGCTCACGACACTCAACACCCTGCTCGACTACTCGGAGCCGGGCCAGTTGGGGATGATGGTCGACGACGAGACCCTCGACCGTCTCAAGGTCCGGATGGAGGCCTCCGGGGGAGTGCTCCCGGCCAAGGACATGGCCACCGCCTTCGACCTCCTGCGGCCGCGTGACCTGGTGTTCCGCTATGTCCCGGGCCGCCGGCTGGGCGTCCTACGGCACCCGCGCTCTCCAGCACGCCCACAACCCGTGGCAGGTCTGGGAGGACGCCGTCCGCTTCTGGGACGTCGCCGGGGCCCGCCCGGAGACCACCTGGTCGACCGAGCACCGCGTCGTGAAGAGCTGGCCGTCCACCCGCCTGCTCGACTTCTCGACCGGTGACACCGCCACGCACCCGACGGTGATCCTGCCGCCGCAGGCCGGTCACCCCTCGACGATCGTCGACTACACCGCGACACAGTCGCAGGTCCGTACGGGTACGGCGGCCGGTCTCGACCGGATGTACGTCCTCGAATGGGTGGCGGCCTCCGAGATCACCGAGCACACGACGATCGAGGACTACGTGGCCGTGCTCGACGAGGTCGTGCAGGAGGTCGGCGGACCGGTCAACCTCGTCGGTGACTGCCAGGGCGGATGGCTCGCGACGATCTACGCGGCCCTGCGCCCGGAGAACGTCGCGACGCTGTCCATCGGTGCCGCCCCCATCGACTTCCATGCCGGACACGGTGCGATCGTCGACTGGATGACCGCCTTCCGGAAGTCCGTCGACGACCCGATGGTCGTCTACCGGTCCCTCGTGAAGGCCGGCCGCGGCGTCCACCGCGGACAGAACCAGCTCGACGGCTTCAAGCTCATGGAGCCGGCCGGCGAGCTGACCCGCCTGGCGGAACTGTGGGCCAACATCGGTGACGAGGCCTACGTCGAGCGCTACACCGACTTCGTGTCCTGGTTCGAGACGACCCAGGACATGCCCGGCGACTTCTACCTGTGGACCGTCGAGCACCTGTTCGTCGACAACGAGGTGGTGGCCGGCACCCTGCAGGTCGGTGGCGAGACCGTCGACCTCGGGAAGATCACCGCGCCGCTCTACCTGCTCGCCGGCACCCGTGACCACATCACCCCGCCGGAGCAGGTGTGGGCGCTCGCCGACCACGCCTCGACCCCGCGCGAGGACGTCCACGCCCGCCTCTTCGAGGCCGGCCACCTGGGCCTGTTCATGGGCCGCAGCTCCCTCCAGGAGCACTGGGGCCCGGTCTTCGGCGACATCGCCGAGTCGACCGCGGCGCGGGCCGCTGAGGCGAAGTCCGCCGAGGCGCCGGAGACCCTGTTCGAGGAGAAGGCCGCTCCCGAGGTGCCCGCTGCCCCGGCGACGACCGCGAAGTCGGCTGCTACCACAAGCACCTCCGCGGAGGCGGCTCCTGCGAAGACGACCCGGACGCGGACCGCGCGGACGACCGGTGCCACCGCCAAGAAGACCACGGCGGCGAAGACGGGCACGGCGCGCGCCTCGGCGTCGAAGACCTCGACCGCGAAGTCCTCGACGACGCGGAAGCCGGCGGCGAAGAAGACGGAGACGGACTCCACGGCGGCAGCGGCGAACAAGCCCGCGCAGAAGGCTCCGGCGAAGCCTGCGGAGACCGAGGGGAAGTGACCCCTTGCGCGTGTTAGCAGCTCTCTGCTAACGTTGCTAACACGCGGAGGGCCCGCCGCGTAGATCCGTACAGTTCGCTCCACCGAGACCACGAGGAGAACATCATGGCCGCACAGAAGCCCGCCGCAGGCGCCCAGAACCCCGCCGACGCCTTCGCACCCCAGTTCGAGGAGGCCGCCACCCGCGTCCGCGACCTCAACGAGAAGCTCATCGAGGCCGCCAAGCAGAACGGCAACGTCTCGCTCGACGTCTACGAGAAGACCCTGGCCGACATGCTGCAGTACTCGCAGAAGACCGCCGACTCCACCGAGGTCGAGTTCATCTCCTCGATCACGAAGGCACACGCCGACTACATCAACTCCGTCACCAAGATCTTCACGGGTATCGCCCGCGACGCCCTCAAGTGACACATCGCCCCTGATGGGGCACCGCCTCCGCAGGAGGCAGCCACGTACGGCCCGTTCCCGGATCTCCGGGGACGGGCTGTCGTCGTGTCCGGGGTCCTAGGCTGGGGGACATGACGATCCGAGTGGACATCTGGTCCGACGTGAACTGCCCGTGGTGCTACATCGGTAAGCGCCGGTTCGAACAGGGGCTGGAACTCTTCCGCTCCGGGGACGAGGGCGCGCCCGAGGTCGAGGTGACCTGGCACGCCTACGTCCTCGATCCCGACCTACCCGACCGCTACGCGGGGTCCGAGGCGGACTACCTGGCCGAACGCAAGGGCATGCCCGCCGAGCAGGTCGCGCAGATGCTCCGCCAGGTCACCGAGGTCGCCGCCGACCTCGGTCTCGACTACGACTTCGACGCGCTCGTGCCGGCGCAGTCCCTCAAGGCGCACTCCCTGGCGAAGGAGGCCGTGCTCCGCGGGGCGGACGCCGGTGAGGTGGAGGAGACACTGTTCTCCGCCCACTTCGTCGAGGGGCGGGCGCTGTCCGAACCTGCGGTCCTGCGTGACCTCGGGGCCCGGTTCGGTCTCGACGCCGCCGCGGTGGACGCGGCGGTGGAGAGCGAGACGATCGCCGGGCTCGTGGAGGACGATCTCGCGACGGCGCGGCGCCTGGGCATCAGTGGGGTGCCGTTCTTCGTGTTCGAACAGAAGTACGGGGTGTCGGGTGCCCAGCCGGCCGAGGTGTTCGCCCAGACCCTGGAGACCGTCGCCCGTGAGGTGCGGGATCAGGAGTCGTCTCGTGACGAATCGCCTGGTGACAGGGGCGCCGCGCCGTCCTGACCGGCCGGGATCCGGATGGTCGGACCCCCGATGGTTGAGGCGTCGATCATTGAGGTCTGGACGACTCAGCGGATGCACAGCCGGTGCCGGGTGTCCTCACCGGAGGGAGTGGAAGGGTGCGGGGCATGAGTACGACAACGACCGCCGTCACCCAGTGGTTGGGGGCGGGTACCGCCGCTGCGGTCATCGCCGCCGGGACGGGGGTCGCGGCCCCCGCTGCACGTATTGCCGTCACCGATCTTCCCGACGACTCCCGGCGCCTCGTCACCGAACTCCTCACCGATCAGGCCCGTTCGGTCGGCGGTTCCCTGGCCGACGCCTTCGTCGCCGATTACGTCGCGGCACTCGACCGCACGTTCGTAGCGGTGAACGAAGGCGCCTCGGGGGCGCACCTGCGGATCACCGGCCCCGCCGTCGAGGTCGACACCGTCCTGGAGGACTCGGAGGACGGGCTGCGGTTCGCCTCGACGGACTTCGTCGACGTGACGATCTGAACGGTCCGGCGACCTGCTGTCGGGGACCCGGAGGGCGGGTGATGCCGGGGCGAGCGCCGATAGTGCGATGATGGCAGGCATGACCGTGCACCACGAGAACGATCCCATGTCCACCTCCGGCGAGGACTTCGCCGAGATCCCCACGGACGGTGCCGCGGGGGACCGTACCGGCCCGGAGGTCCCGGCGGACGAGGTCCGGTGGCTCAGCTCCGAGGAGCGCCGGACGTGGTTGGCGATCCTGAGCTTCGCGGAGACGGTCCCGGCGGCGATCGAACGCCGGCTGAAGAAGGAGTTCGACCTCACCCGCTACGAGTACAACGTGCTCGCGATGCTCAGCGAACACCGCGAGGGGTTGCGCCCGATGACGGACCTGGCGATGGTCACCCACGGGTCGCTGTCGCGTCTGTCGCACACCGTCGCGAAGTTGGAGAAGCGCGGTCAGGTGCGCAAGTTCCCGAAGCCCGAGGACAAGCGGACATCGCTCGTGGAACTCACTCAGGCCGGGCGGGAGCTCGTCGAGCGGGCGGCGCCCGTGCACGTCGAGGACGTCCGGCGGATCGTGTTCGACAAGCTGCCGACCGACCGCGTGGGGATCCTCGCGGATCTGCTCGACGCCGTCACCGGCCGGTCCCCGGTGGACCCCAAGGAGGTCTGAGGCCGGCCGACGACACCCTCGGCCTTCTTCGCCGGAGACCTCACGCCTCGCCGGTGGGGTGCCGGGGTGCGGGCGGCGTCGAACTCAGCCGGTGACGGAGAGTTCGATGCGGTTGGCCCACGGGTCGTCGAAACTCACGGTCGCGCCCTCGTCACGGGTGTCGACGCCGTGGTCGCGCATGCGTTCGACGACGTGGTCGATCGCCTGGCGGTCGGGCAGGGCGATGCGCACGAGGCCGAGGCCCAGTGCCGGGGCGCGCAGGCCGGCACCGCGGGAGTTCCACACATTCATCGCCATGTGGTGGTGGTAGCCACCGGCGCTCACGAAGAGAGCGGTGCCGTGCATGACGAAGGTCTGGGCGAACCCGAGGGTGCTCACGTAGAAATCCCGGGCGGTGTCGATGTCGCCGACCGACAGGTGGACGTGGCCGACGCTCGCCGGGCGGACCTGGGCGTCGCGGACGGCCGCCTCGTCGACGTGGGAGGTGACGAAAGCGTTGGGGTCGAAGGCGAGGTTGTCCATCTGCACCTGCCCGTCGACCCAGTCCCAGTCCGCACGGTCACGGTCCCAGTAGAGCTCGACACCGTTGCCCTCGGGGTCGGTGAAGTAGAAGGCCTGGGAGACGAGGTGGTCCTGGTTGGCGACGTAGGTCTGCGGGTATTTCTCGGCCAGGGACAGGACGCTCGCGGCCAGGTCGGCGCGCTGTTCGTAGAGGACGGCGACGTGGAACAGGCCGGCGGACCCGGGGGTGGCGGCGGCGAGCGTGGGGGAGTGCTCGAGGACGACGACGGGCTCCGGCGCGCGTCCGGGGGCCTGGCGGCCGAGCACCGCCGAGGCGCCCTCCTGCCGCAGCAGGTCGAGACGGACGCCGTCCCGGTAGTAGGCGACCATGCCGTCGAGATCGGCGACGTAGAGGGTGACCGCGCCCATGGCGGTCGTGGCGCCGAGGCGGTCGACGGTGAGAGCGGGATCGACGGGCTGCTGCGTGAAAGCGGTCATGAGGGAAGTCTACGACAAGATAGTTGAAGAATCAACTAAATCATCGGTGGGGGATGACCCGGGGGAGCAGGCGGACGAGGACGACGAGCACCACGAGCTCGACGAGTGTCTGGGTGACGACCGTGATCGGGATGAGCGAGGAATCCGGCCCGGCCGCGCCGGAGGTGCCGAGTGCGAGTGCCACGGGCAGGACGACGAGGGAGTTCCGTGTGAGCCCGGTGAGCACGAGCCCCCGGTGTGCGGCGACCTGGGCGGCCGGGTCCGTGGAGAACCCGGTGCCCGGATGGTTCGCTCGTTCCGGTGTTCCGCCCAGCAGTCGACCCCCGAATGCACCGACGAGCACGACGATGACGAGGGAGAACACGAGGAATGCGAGCACGGCCGGCACGAGTGCGCCGAGTGCCGAGCCGACCGCGGCCACGTGACCGGCGACGGTGCAGCCGAGCACGAGCATCATGAGCGGGACCATCGCGCCGGTACCCAGGTGATCGAGGGTGCCGGCGATCCGGCGGACCGGTCCGGGTGCCCGGGAGTTCTCACGTGTGTACAGCTGGATCACGGCGGCGCACAGGAAGGGCGCGACGACGAGGAGTAGGAGGGCGCGGAGGAGGGGTGGCCAGGGCGCCTCGGCGGCGTCGGTGAGGGAGGTGCCCGCGATGGCGGGGAGGAGGACGGGGAGCGTGACGGCCTGCGCGGCGAGCAGCAGGGGAGTGGCGGCGAGGACCCGGGCGGTGGCGCCGCCGGCGAGGCGGGTGAAGACGACCACGTAGTCGATGCACGGGGCGAGCAGCACGAGCACGACCCCGACGAGCACGGGCGCGGGCGTGCCGATGGTGTGGAGAACCGCGGCGATCGCCCACACGAGCAGCGGGACGAGGAGGACGTTGACGCCGATCGCGGCGAGCAGGAAGCGCGGGGAGCGGATCGATTCCGGGATGCGGGCGAGCGGGACGGCGAGGAACGTGGAGAAGAGCAGGAGTGCGAGGAAGGGTTCGACGAGCGTGGCGGCGAGTGGAGCGACGGAGGGTAGACCGAGGGCGGGGAGTCCGAGACCGAGGACGGCGCCCACACCGAGAGCCGCCACGTACAGCCCCACCTGGTGCTTCTCCATCCACTCCGTCACGCGGGCCAGTATCGCAGGTGGGTCACCCGGGTCGCAGGCCGTCGCCTGCGCGCAGGGCGCCACGTCGTCGTGCGGGCACCCGACCGACCGTCTGCGTCGGGGATCGGGCCAGGGCGCCTCGGGGGCGGGGTACCGTCGACGGATGGGTGAGGCTCGGGAGGTGCTACGACGTCGGCCCTTCGCGCTGTTCTGGACCGCCTCGACGGCCACGGACTTCTCCGGGTCGCTCACGACCGTCGCGTTCCAGGTGCTCGTCGTGAGCGTCGTCGGTGCCGCCGCGTTCGAGATCGGGGTGCTGAACGCGCTGCGCGTCGTGCCGTACGTGTTCCTCGGGCTGCTGGTCGGCGCGTGGATGCACCGCTGGCGGCGGAGACCGGTGCTCGTCGGTGCCCATGCCGCCCGCGCGCTCGCCCTCGCGGCGATCCCGGTCCTGTCGGTCGGCGGGCACCTGGACGTGTGGCCGCTCGGTGGGGTGTTCTGCGCGGTGGGGCTCGTGGCGCTCTTCCACGACTCGGCCACTCAGGCCTTGCTGCCGCGGCTCGTGGACCGGCGCGATCTGTTGCCCGCCAACGCGCGGATCATGCAGGCCGGGGCACTCGCGCAGTCCGGCGGGCCGGCACTCGGGGGTGCGGTCGTCGCCTGGCTCACGGCGCCCTTCGCAGTCGTGATCGACGTCGTGGTCTCCGCCGGCAGCGCGGTCGTCGCAGCGTGCATCCGGGTCGAGGAACCCCGTGCGCCGGCCCGTACGAGCGGCCGGCACGTGGGTCACGAGGTGCTCGACGGCCTCCGCTGGACCTACTCGCACCGGACCGTGCGGCCCCTGGCGCTCACGATGACGGCCTTCGCGCCCTTCGCGCTGCGCGAACTCGGAGTGGGGCCGGTGGGGTTCGGGCTGGTCCTCGCCTGCGGGGGAGCGGGTGGAGTGCTCGGTGCGCTGCTGGCCCCGGCCGTCGGACGACGGCTCGGGGCCGGTGGTGCACTGCTGCTGGGGCGGGGGCTCGCCCCGGTGGCGTGGACCGGCACCGGCCCGCTCGTCATCGTGTTCTCACCCCTGCGCACGGCGCGACACGGGGAGGGCGGAGAGGTCGACGGCGGGTGAGAGGTGGAGGCCAGGGAGCCTCGGGGGCGGGGACCGGGCAGGGATGGTCCGGTTGCGTCGGGGAACGGGCCAGGACGCCTCGGGAGCGAGAAATCCAAAAGTGTCCAAAGGGCACGCGCGAGGAGTCCGTTGGGAAGACCAACGATATCCGGCGTGCGCTCAGTGGCGGATCCGGGCCCGGAGAACGCCACTGGGCGCACTCCGGATGATCCGATGGGAGTTCAGCCCCAGAGGAACCAGATGGCCGAGCAGGTGACGACCATGAGGATCGCGTTGAGGGGTGCGCCGACCTTGGCGAAGTCGGTGAAGCGGTAGACGCCGGTGCCGAAGACCATGGCGTTCGTCTGGTAGCCGACGGGGGAGAGGAAGCTCGTCGAGGCGGCGAAGACGACGGTGAGCGCGACGGCGAGGACGGGGATGTCGAGCGCCGAGGACAGGGTGACGGCGACGGGGACGAGGATGACGACGCTCGCGTTGTTGCTCACGACCTCGGTGAGGACGGTCGTGACGGCGTAGAGCGCCATGAGGACGAGGAGAGGTGGCCAGGAGCCGGTGGCGGCGGCGAGGGTCTCGCCGATGAGTTCCGCGCCGCCGGACTTCGTCATCGCGATGCCCAGCGGGATGACACCGGCGAGCATGAAGATGATCTCCCACTGGACGCCGCTCGTGAGGTCCTCGGCGGTGATGCAGCGGGTGACGGCCATCGCGACGACACCGGCGAGTGCAGAGACGACGATCGGGACCGGGGTGAGGGCAGCCAGCGCGATGACGGCCACCATCGTGAGACCGGTGACCCACATGCGGGCGCGGTCGAACTCGTCCTCGAACTCGCTGAGGAGCACGAGGTCGGGGCGCCGGCGCAGACGGGGGATCTCGGACTCCTCGGTCTCCAGGAGGACGACCTCGCCGACGCGGAGGGTGGCGTCGGCGAGGCGGGGCGAGTGAACGCCCTCCGCCTCGATGCCGATGGGCCGCGCCCGGTAGCGGCGCCAGAAGCCGATGTCGCGGGCCCTGCGGCCGTCGAACAGCAGGCGGTTGCGGACGAGGGCCCGGACGAGGACGCCGTCGCGGGCGTGCCCGTAGGACCCGTCCATGTCCGAGGCGACGTGGAAGTCCTCGGCGGCCACGAAGTCGGCGACCTGGCGGGTGGTGGCGGAGACGGTGACGATGTCTCCGTCGGAGAGTGGGGTGGTGGAGAGCGCCTCGGCGGCGGTGGGTGCGGGACGGTCGGAGGTGTCGGAGTCCTCCGGGTGGGTGAGGCGCAGGGGAGTGGCGCCGATCTCGGTGAAGGCGCCGAAGTCGTCGAGGGTGCGGCCGACGGCCTCGCTGCCCTTGGGGACGCGGAGTTCGACGACGAAGGTGCCCTCGGAGGTGTCGCCGTTGCCGTCGGTGCCGTCGTCGCTCCCGGTTCCGGCGGTCGCCTCGCCACCGATCTCGCGGTCGGGGAGCAGGTGACGGCCCACGGTGAGGAAGTAGACGAGACCGACGACGAGGATGAGGAGTCCGACGGGGGCGAACTCGAACATTCTGAGCGGGCGGCCGAACTCCGGCATGTCCGCGAGGACAGCGACGGCGAGGATCGACGTCGAGGTGCCGATGACGGTGAGCATCCCGCCGAGCATGCTCACGAAACTCAGGGGGATGAGCGCCTTCGATGCGCGGATGCCGATGCGCCGGGCCAGTTCGATGACGAAGGGGATGGCGACCGCGACGGCGGCCGTGTTGTTGACGAACCCCGAGATGAGGCCGACGAGGCCGGTGACGACGAGGAGGAACCGGGTCTCGGAGTTGCCGACGAGCGGGACGAGCTTGCGGCCGAGTACGTGCATGAGGCCGGAGCGCTGGATACCCGCGGAGAGCAGGAACATCGCCATGACGGTGACGGTCGCCGGGTTGGAGAGTCCGGACAGTCCCTCGGTGACGGTGGGGAAGGTGCCGGTGAAGTCGAGTCCGGCATCCCGGATCCACGACAGGTGGTCGAGGAACGGCACACAGATGACGATCACCATGATCGCCAGCGACGTGACGTAGAGCGGGAGCTTCTGGCTGGCGAACAGGTACAGCGCGACGGCGACGATGCCGAGGACCACGCCGATCTCGATGGTCATGGATCAGGACGCTATCAGGGTGCGTCGAGCGGTGTGGGTGGATCGGGTCAGGCGGGTGGCGTCGGGCCGCTCACGACGCGGTAGGTGGTCTGGACCATCCCGCCGCCGAGGACCCGCGTGTCCAGGTGTTCGAGGTCGACGTCGCCGCCGAGAGGGCCGAACAGCGTGGGGCCGTCACCGATGAGGACGGGGACCTGCGAGAGCGTGAGGTCCTCGACGAGTCCGGCCCTGAGGAACCAGCGGACGGTCGCGCCGCCGTCGGCATAGACGCGTCGGTGGCCGGCGGCCTCGAGTGCGGCGACAGCGGCCTCGGGGGAGCGGTGCACCGTGATCCGGGGGTCGGCTTCGGGTTCCGGGGCCTGGGGAAGGGTGGTGCTGATGACGTGCATGGGGCGGTCGAGGTAGGGCCAGTCGTCCATGGGCGCGATGGTCTCGAAGGTCTTCCTGCCCATGACCACGGCATCGACCGAGTGCATGAAGGGGGTGAAGCCGGCGTCCCCGGCGGCCTCACCACGGCTGGTGAGCCATTCGAGGTCGTCATCGGGGCGGGCGATCCTGCCGTCGACGCTCAGGCCCAGGAAGACGGCGGCGCGGAGGGATGTGTGTGCATCGGTCTCGACCATGCCGCGAGCCTAGGTGATCCGGGTCCCGATGTCGTGGGGTGTGTTTCGGGTGGTCGCACGCCCGTCCACGATGAGTGCATGCTCATCGTCGATTGCCGTACCGATGTCCGGCAGTCTTCCCGGATTGCCGGACATCGGTACGGCAGACGACAGGGAGGTTGCGCAAGCATGTGGTGCGGGGCGCCGACGGGTGCACAAATTGTTGGGCTGACCAACGATACAGGGGTCAGGGGACCTCAACGTGAGGGGAGTCGGGGCCGGAGTTCCAGTCGAAGAGGACCAGGTGCCAGAGACCGGGGGCCTTGCGCGACGGGTCGATGAGTCCGTGGGCGCCGGCGGATTCGAGGAGGTCGCGGACCTGCCAGGACGGCGGAGCGGTGATCCGCGGTCGGCCGTGCTCGTCGAGCAGGTGTTGCCAGTCGGCGGCGGCATCCGCGGGGTCGAACCCGAACCGGGTGCCGACCTCGGGATCGCGCAGGTCGACGATCCGGTCGGCCCGTACGGAGATCTCCAGGATCTCGCGCTCCGGAGTCGTGTCATCGGTGTGGGCGATCATCGCGGCGGCGACACCGTCTCGGGAACCGCTCAGGTAGAGCGTGCGTTGTCCGGGACGGTTGTAGCGGCCGGCGGAACGTGCGCCGTCGAGGGCGTGCTCCCGGAACGCCGGGTCGATCGCGCGGAAGAACGTCCCGGAGGCGGAGTCGAGGAGCTGGCTGTCGGGCGTCGGTGCGATGGGCAGATCCTAGACGGCGTGACTACGAGGTAGATGTCGTTCGACGGGGCACATGTCTCGCAGTCACGCAGGAGTGCGAGACATGAGTCCTGCGAAACGACATGTTCCTCGCAGTCACATGTCGGAGGGGAGTCCCGAGAGCTGCTCTCGATGCCTAGTTAACATAATGTATATTATCGGCACTCGATTCACGGGAGTCAGGAGAGGGGTTCGCGTGTACCGACGCAGCCGAGCCGACCAGTCGCGGCCAACCGCCTCAGCCGGCCCAGATCACCGGGACGAGCACAACCGTCGCGACGATGACGAGCGCGGTGAACACCCAGCCCAGTCGCGCGTAGTCGGTGAACCGGTAACCGCCCGGTCCGTACACCATCATGTTCGTCTGGTACCCGATCGGCGAGAGGAACGAGGCGGAGGCCGCGACCGCCACGGCGATGGCCGCGCCACGCGGATCCACCCCGGTGCTCACGGCGGCACTCACCGCGATCGGCAACATGAGCAGTGCCGCGGCGTTGTTGGTGATGAGCTCCGTGAGGACGACGGTCGTGAGCACGAGCCCCAGGATCACCCCGTAGGTCCCGAATCCCCCGAAGGCACCGACCAGGCCTGAGGCGATCGTCTCCGCCAGCCCGGAGCTCTGCATGGCCGCCGCCAGTCCGAAGGCCGAGGCGATCACCACGATCACCTCGAAATCGACGGCGCGTCTGGCCTCCAAGGGGGTGAGCACCCGGGTGGCGACGAGCGCGATCGCCCCGATCAACGAACCGTGCAGGATCGGCACGAGTCCTGTCGCCGCGGCCAGGATCACCGCGAGCAGGATCGCGATCGGGATCCATGCCTTCCGGCTGGTCACCGGCGGGTCGGCGTCGAGGTCGGCGACGAGCAGGAAGTCCGCCCGATCGCTCCAGCGGTCGCGGAAATCCGGATCGCTCGCCAGCACGAGCGTGTCGCCGAGGCGGATCCGCTCTGTACCCAGCCGGTTCTCCACCAGGTGCCCGGAGCGGTGGATCGCGAGGACCGCGGCCTGGTAGGTGGCACGGAACCCGACGGACTTGAGGGTGCGACCGACGAGCGGTGACCGCGGGCCGACGACGGCCTCGAAGTACCGGACCGTCGACTGTCCGAGGTCGAGGACGTGGGTGAGTTCGGCGGACCGGAGCCCGCGGATCTTCTGCAGGTCGAGGACCCGGGTGGTCGGGCCGACGAAGTGGAGGCGGTTACCACCGCGCAGCACCGTGTCCGGGCGGGTCGGCGCGATGACCGTGTCACCACGGTCGACCGAGGCGAGGTAGAGGCCTTCGAGGTCACGCAACCGGGCCTGCTCGACCGTCCGGCCGTCGATCGGGCCACCCGGCTCCACGATCATCTCGAAGGAGAACCGGCGACCTTCCTTCTCCACCTCGGCCCGGGCCGAACGGCGGTCGGGCAACAGTATCGGTGACAGCACGAGGAGCAGGACCAGTCCGACGGCGGCGATCGGCAGGCCGACCTTCGCGATCTCGAAGAAGCCGAGTTCGTCCAGGCCGAGGGTCGTCATCTGCCCGGAGACGACGAGGTTCGTCGAGGTGCCGATGACGGTGAGCAGGCCACCCATGACGGCGGCGAACGAGACCGGCATGAGCAGTTTCGACACGGCGACGCCGCGCCGGTTCGCCCAGGTGGTCAACTGTGGGATCAGCATCGCCACGATCGGCGTGTTGTTGAGGAACGCCGAGGCGCCCATCGTCGGGATCAGGGTCCGCAGCAACGGCCGTCGATAGGTGCCCTTCTGCCCGAGCGTCCCCTGCATGAGTGGGGTGAGCGCCCCGGTCTTCTCGACGCCGGCGGCCAGTACGTAGAGCGCGGCGACCGTGATCGGTGCGGCGTTCGCGAACCCGGAGAAGGCGTCCTCCGCGGGGACGATCCCGAGGACGAGGACCGCGACGGCACCGGAGAGCATGACGACCGCCGGTGAGACCCGGTTGCCGACCAGGGCGACGAGGACTCCGAGGACCACGGCGAGGGTGAGCCAAGCGTCGATACCCATCGTGGACTCCTCCGTCATCGCGGAGCCCGGTGGTCGGGCTCCGAACCGCGCACCGACCGTCGGGGGCGGTGCCAGGTCGGGCTCGACCTCGGAGGTCGAGCCCACTATTCCTACCGAGATGGTAGATATATGGGCTCACATGGCGCAACGAGGCGGTTGCGTCGCTGTCTCGGTCGCTGTCTCGGTTGACGCCCCAGTCGCGGTGCATCCTCAGTCACGGCGCATCCGCGTGACGAGCCGCGTGAGCACCCATGCCGCACCGCCGGTGACGACCCCGAGGAACGTCCCGAGCGCGAGCCCCGAGAACACCGCGGACACCCGGAAGACCAGTGCCTGGAGGCCGGGATCCAGGTCCGCCAGGTTCCCGCCGAGCACCGGCGTCGAGGCGCCGAGGTTCTGGGTCCAGAGGATCTGGTGGACGAGGACGAGCAGCACTCCGGAGACGAACCCGGTGAAGACGAGGGTGCCGAACGGGTTCGGGATGCGCGGGGCACGCGACCGCACCGCGAGCGCCACCACGACACCGATCCACGCGACGAGCGGGACGAAGACGAGCAGACTGTTGACTGCCGTGCCCTCGTCGATGACGTGCAGATCGTGGAGCACCACTCGTGGAACGGTGAGCAACGCGAGCCCGAGGACGAGGGCCACGTGCCCGGCGACGGTCCGCGTCGGTGCGCGGCCGACCGGCGCGGACGCCGCCGACGGATCAGACGGAACAACCGGATCGGACCTCGGGTCGGGTGCGGGCGTGGACGGGCGGGGTGAGGGCATCATGCCCTCCATGCTCCCGTCCGGGCCTGTTCCGGGCGCGGGGGTTGGCCGCCCCGTCACCGGTGGATTCCCCACCGTCCTACCGGCCTCTCCCCCGGTGCCCGAATCTCGCCAGTACCCGGACCTCGCTCCCGAGGCGTCCCGGCCATCACCCCGATATGGTTGGTCCCACCAACGGACGTCTCCTAGGCTGGGTCGCATGACCGATGACGCGACCCGCACCACCTACGACGAGCTGCCGTCCTGGCTCCTGTCCCGCGCGCAGCAGCGGTCCCAGGGGATCCTCCGCGAGGCGCTCGACACCGAGGGCATCTCCGAACACCACTACCGGGTGCTCAGCGTGCTCGAACACTCCGAGCCGCTCCCCCAGGCCGAGATCGGGCTCCAGGCGCGGATGGACAAGGGCGACCTCTCGCACGCCGTCACGCTCCTGGAGCGCGGTGGCCACGTGGAGCGCACCCCGGACCCGAGCGACGGGCGGCGCAAACTCCTGAGCATCACGGACCGTGGTCGCAGGAGGGCGAAGGAACTCGGGTGGTCGATGACCGCGATCCAGGACCGGATCCTGTCGCCCCTGGAGGAGGGCGAACGCGCCGAGTTCCTCCGCCTCCTCGCGAAGCTCAAGCCCTGAACGGCGTCGGACTCAGTGGTGGGGTGCCGGGGCCCGGGCGGCGTGAAACTCAGTACCCCACGGTGAACCGCGCCTGCCGGTGGCGCGGCGCTTCGAGTTCGTCGACGAGCGCGAGTGCCAGGTCCGCCCCGGAGATGTATGACCGACCGTCCTCGTCGGTCACGAGCACCTCGCCGCCCAACCGGTACGTGCCGGTCCGCTCACCGGGATCGAATCCGCCGAACCCACCGGCGGGGCTCAGGTAGAACCAGTCGAGGCGCTGGTCCGCGGCCCGCAGGTCCTCCAGGACGCCGGCCATCTCCTTCACCTCGGCGAGGATCTCCGCCGGGAAGTCGGGCGTGTCCATGACGAGCGGTCCGTCCTCGGACACACGCAGGGATCCCGCCCCACCGATGACGCCGAGCCGCACCCCCTTCTGCGCGCAGTGACCGGCGAGGTCCGCCAGGGCGGGGCGGGTGCGGCCCTCCAGGGCGCCTCGTGGGGCGATCGCGGAGACGACGGCGTCCGCGCCCTCCGTCGCCTCGGCGAGGGTGGCCGGGTCGAGGACGTCGGCCTCGCGGTAGGCCACCCCCTGGACCTTCCGGTCGGGGACGTGGCGGCTGAAGGACACGACCTCGTGTCCGCGGGCGGCCGCCTCGGCGACGGTGTGCCCTCCGGCGAAACCGGTTCCTCCCAGGACGTGGATGCGCATGCTGACTCCTCGGTCGACGTCGGTGCGGGGCCGTCGGTACGGGCCCCGGGCCCGACCCTACGCGCCGCCGAGGCGCCCTCACCAGGGCCGGAACGTGCCCTTGACGTGCACTGTCGGCCCCTCCTCCGTCACGGATCGATCACGGATCACGCGGTGTGACGTGCGCCGGGACACGAGCGGTGACACAATCAACCACGAAAACATTACGTAATTCCATTCTTCACCTCGACCCTGGCCGGGTCGACGGACGAGGACGCCCCTTCCGGGCGTCGACAGGAGCTCCCCCACCACCATGCATGCAGTCGTCACCGGCACCACCCGCCTGACCCCCGGCCTCATCCGCGTCCATCTGGCCGAGGGGGACCTCGCGGACTTCGCGATGCCCGCGCACACCGATGCCTACATCAACGTCGCGATCCCGCCGGACGACGCGCCCTTCGGACCCGTCTTCGAGCCCGCCGCGATCCGCGAGTCGCACCCGGACGTCAAGCTCTTCCGTCGCCGCTACACCGTCGGGGCCTGGGACGCGGAGAACCATCGGCTCGACGTCGACTTCGTCGTCCACGGCGACGAGGGGAAGGCCGGCCCGTGGGCGGCGAACGCAGCCCCCGGTGACGTCCTCGTCTTCAACGGCCCGGGCTCGGGGTACGCGCCGGACCCGGAGGCCGACTGGCACCTGTTCGTCGGCGACGAGTCCGCGCTGCCGGCGATCGCCGCCTCCCTGCGGGTGCTGCCTGCGACCGCGATCGGGCACGCCTTCGTCCTCGTCGACTCCCCCGCCCACGAACTCGCCGTCGAGGCGCCCTCCGGTGTCGACATCACCTGGCTGCACCGGACCGGTGCGGCCGATCAGGACGTCGATCTGCTCGTCGGTGCCCTCGGGGCCGCCGCCTTCCCGGACGGGACGGCACACTCCTTCATCCACGGTGAGGCGGAGGAGATCCGTGTGGTCCGGAAACACCTCATCACCGAGCGTGGTTTCGCCGACGACGACATGTTCTCCTGCTCCCCCTACTGGAAGCGTCCGCTCACCGACGAGGAGTGGCGCTCGACCAAGCGCGACTGGGTCAAGCAGATGAAGGCCGAGTGCTGAGGGGCCGCCTCAGCCCGCCGGCGCCTCGCCGAGCAGTTCGGCCTTGAGGGCACGTTTGAGGGGGCCGGTGACGGAGCCGGGCTCGTCGGCGCGGACCGCGTCGACGTACTTCTCCAGGGCGTCACCCCGTTCGGAGCCGGCCTGCTGGAGCCCGATCCCGATGTGCATCTGGAACAGTGCGGCCTTCTTGCCCTTGGGGTCCTGCCGGAGGTGACGGGCGAGGTGGAAGATCACCTCGTCGACGTCGTCGAGCACGAAGGGCGGCGGGTCGAACCGCTCACCGGCGTCCCACCGCGCCCGCAACTCCGTGAGCACCGCCCGGGCCGCGTCGAGTTGTTCGCCGAGCCCGGCGAAGGGGAACTCGTCGGCCCAGAAGTCCTCCAGGAGTTCCGGGGTCGACAGACCCCGGACGACGGCGAGGAGTGCGGCAGGGGGTGTGGGTGCGTCGGTCATGGGCCCCACGGTACCTGCGAGGTGAGGCTTACCTGCCGAAGGATTGCCTCGCCTGGGGTGCGGATCCCGGCAGGAGGCGTAGCGTGTCCGGCATGAAGATCACACCTGCCCTCGCGACCGCTCTCGAAGACCAGATCACCCTCGAACTCTCCGCCTCGATCGTGTACCTGCAGCTGGCCGTCCACCTGGAGGACCAGGACCTCACCGGCATGAGTCGGTGGATGCGGGCCCAGGCCGAGGAGGAGCAGGTTCACGCGGCCAAGTTCATCCAGCACGCCCTCGACCGTGGCCTCGCCCCGCAGATCGGTGCGATCGAGGCGCCCAAGATCGTCGGCTCCACGCCCGTCGAGCTCTTCCGCGCCGCCCTCGCCCACGAGGAGACGGTCTCGGAGGCCATCCGTGACCTCTACCGGACCGCCCAGGACGAGGGCGACATCGACATCCTCCCGCTCCTCAACTGGTTCCTCACCGAGCAGGTCGAGGAGGAGGCGAGCGTCGGCGAGATCGTCGGTCGTCTGGAACTCATCAAGGACGACGGTGCCGGCGTCCTCCGGATCGACTCGGAGCTGGGCTCCCGCACCCCGGACATCGACGCCGACGCGGAGTGATCCGGCCCGCCTGACATGACGCGGCCCCGCCGACCGATCGGTCGACGGGGCCGCGTCATGTCACACGGATGCGGTCACTTCCGCAGCAGCTTGCGTGCCTGCGTGGCGCCCTTCGTCACGCCCGACTGGGCGAAGTTCACGGCCTTGTCGACCTTGCCGCTCGTGACGACCCCGGTGACGAATCCGCCGACGCCGCCCAGCAGCTTGTTCACGGTGTTCTCGGTCCAGTCGACGGCCCCGCCGGGAGCGGCGATCCTGCCTGCCTGGGAGCGGGCCCTGTCCCGCAGGCCCGAGGTGCGCTCCTGCGCCGTCGAGGCGTACTCCTCGGCCTTGCCCGCCGGGTCGCCCGGGACCTTCTTCGAACCCTCCCGCAGGCGCTGCGAGCCGTCCTTGACGGCCTGCTCGGCGAAGTCCTTGAGACCGGCGAAGGCACCCGTGGCCTTCGACGCCGCCGAGGTGCCCCGGCCGGTCACGGACTCCGCGGCGTCGCGCAGACGGTCCCGGGTGGAACGTCGGGTCGCGTCGAAGACCCGGGTCGGTTCGATGGGCTCGTCGGCCCGGTGGGTCGTGTCGTTCTCGTCCCGGGGTGTGTGCTGCTCGGTCATCGCGGGTCCCTCTCCCTGGGGTGGCGGCAACGGGTTGTCGTACGTCACGTCCAGCCTACCGGCGGGCCCGTGACCGGGAACGGAGGAAATCCCCAGTCGGCGCCCGGCGTTCCGGCGTGACGGGGCGTCGATAGGATCGTCGCTGTGGACTCCTCTCCCCCGACCCCCTTCGTCATCGCTCACCGGGGTGGCCTGTGGCCCGGCTGTGCCGAGAACACGCTGCCGGCCTTCCGTGCGGCGGTCGCTGCCGGGATCACGTGGATCGAGACCGATGTGCACGCGAGCCGGGACGGCGTGCTCTACGCCTTCCACGACGAACGCTTGGACCGTCTGGCCGGGATCGACGCGGCGATCGGCGATCTGTCCGCCCGCGATCTCGACCGGGTCGACCTGGCCGACGGCGGGCTGATCCCACGGCTGGAGGACGCCCTCGAGGACCTACCGGACACCTCCTTCAACATCGACGTGAAGGCCGACCGCTCGGTCGCCGCGATGGTGCGGACCGTCCGCCGGTCCGGGGCCGCGGACCGGATCCGCCTCGCCTCGTTCTCGAGTGCCCGCTTGAAGCGCCTGCGCCGCGCCCTGCCCGACGTGCCGACCTCCGCCGGGACCGCGGAGACGGCCCGCGTCGTCGCCCTGGGGTGTGCGCGCGGGCTCCACCCGGCCCTCGACTGCTTCCAGGTCCCCCGTGCCCAGGCGGGGATCCCGGTCGTCACCGGCCGGTTCGTCCGGGCCGTCCACGCCGCGGGACTCCAGGTCCACGAGTGGACCGTCAACGACCGGGCGGACATGGAGCGTTCGCTGGCAGCCGGGGTCGACGCCCTCATCACCGATCACCCGCTGCTCGCCGCCGAGGTGGTCGCGGAGTTCACGGCGCGGTGACCACGGCCTTCACGACGCGGTGATCGTCACCCCGATCCGGGCGACCACCGGGATCGACGCCTGCGGGAAGAAACCGATGCCGTAGACTGTTGTATTCGTCCGATCAGTGGTCGTCGACCGGAAGGTGTGTCATGAGCGAACGCAGTCTGCGCGGTACCCAGCTGGGTTCCCGGAGCTTGGAATCCGAGTCCGGGGTCGAGCCGGCACCCCGGCAGGTGGTGGAGTACGAGACCGAGGACGGCACCCGTTTCACCGTGACCTTCTCCGTCGAGGCCGAGGTGCCCGCGACCTGGGAGGACGGCACGCACGGCCTGGGCCAGCGCGTCGGCGCCGAGCAGCCGGAGGACGAGGAGGGCAAGCACGTGCGCACGCACTGGGACATGCTCCTCGAACGTCGCTCCTTCGAGGAGCTCGAGGTGCTCCTCGACGAGCGTCTCAAGATCCGCCGCGGCGAGCTGCCCCCGCAGGTCTGAACCCCCGACGACACCCACGCCCCATCGGTCCATGAGACCGGTGGGGCGTTCGTCGTCCCGGGCGGGGCGCCTCGACGGCGGGGTGCGGTCGGTGTCGGGCTCAGCGGCGTGGGAGGAAGGCACCCAGCTGCCGCAGGCGGCGTTCGAGGCCCCAGCGGGCGACGCGGACGACGGCCTCCTGGATGATGTCGCCGCTCATCTTCGACTCGCCGAGGACGCGTTCGACGAAGACGATCGGCACCTCGGTGATGCGCAGGCCCGCGTCGGCGACGCGGCGGGTCATGTCGACCTGGAAGCTGTAGCCGCGGGACTCGATGCCGTCGAGGTCGATGGCCGCCAGGGCCTCGCGGCGGTAGGCGCGGAAGCCGGCGGTCGCGTCGCGCACGCCCAGGCCCATGAGGAGGTTCACGTAGATGTTCGCGCCGCGGGACAGGACCAGACGCTCGCGCGGCCAGTTGACGACGGCGCCGCCGGGGATCCAGCGGGCGCCGATGGCCAGGTCCGCGCGGGAGTGGCCGGAGTCGTCGGGGGTGACGGCGGCCAGGAGCTGGGGCAGGTCGCGGCCGCGGTGGGACCCGTCGGCGTCCATCTCGCAGACGATGCCGTACTCGGGACGATCGAGTGCCCAGCGGAACCCTGCGACATATGCCGCGCCCAGGCCGCCCTTGCCTTGGCGGTGGAGGACGTGGACCCGCTCGTCGGTGGAAGCGCGTTCCGCGGCCCACTCCCCCGTGCCGTCCGGGGACGCGTCGTCGACGACGAGGACGTGGGCGGCGGGGCTGTAGCGGTGGATCTGCTCGAGCGTGACGGGCAGGGACTCGCGTTCGTTGTACGTGGGGATGACGACCAATGTGAGCACCGTGCCACTGTATGGCATCTAAGTGGTGTCCTGTGGAGTCCGGACGGAGGGTGGTCCGGGGAGTCCTATCCCGTGCGGGAGCTCTCAGGAACGACCCGGTGCCGACACCTTCGGGCCTCCGTGGAGGTGAGTCCCCCGCGGAGTTTTCTAATGGCGCCGGCACCGGGTCACGGCCGTCGACGAGGTCCCGGGGATCCGGGCCGCCGTGTGGCTCAGGGGTCCGAACTTACTCGGACGAGAGGTCACGGACAACCGCGGTCTGACCTGCAGTGACATGTGTCGGTGCAGGTGAGGCGGGTCAGAATCCGAGGAACTCTGCTCAGGAAAAGTTCAGGAACGGGTCTGCGGTGAGCCTGCGAGCCAGACGGTGACGACCTCGGGGAGCTGCGCGGGATCGGAGAGATCGGGCAGCCCGGCCGTCCCCGACCGGGGGTCTGTGCTCCAGGCGGCCACGCGTTCGTCCGCGACCTGGACGACGAGTTCGGAGACCTTCCAGCGGACCATCGTGGCGGGTGCACCGGGCCGCAGGGTCCCACCCTCGAAATCGCCGGTGGCGCGGTGGGCGAACCGGGTGACGGCGTTGAAGGCGGCACGGGCGGAGATCCCGGCGGTCGTGCCGAAGACGGCCGCGGCGAGGGTCGCCCAGGGGCGCGCCGGGTCGAGGGCGAAGCTCACCTGGGCGCCGGCGGCGAGAAGGGGCGCCAGCGGCTGGTCGTGCGCGGCCGGATCGAGCGTGAGGCCGATCCCGGAGGAGGCGAGCGGGTCCACGTCCTCCGCGCCGAGCGGCGTCGACACGAGGACGCGGTAGGCGTGGCGCTGCGCATGCGTCCGGAAGGCGGAGTCGGCCAGGAGCGTGCGGAGGGCTGCCAGGTCGGCGGCGTCGTCGACGAGGAGGAACCGGGCGGCGGCCGGCAGGGCCGTGGTGTCGAGGTCGGTGACGCGGACGGCGGCGGGGCCGGAAGGCACGGTGTCCGCGGGGTCGGCGGGCGCCTCGGCGGCGTCCAGGGGGTAGGCGTGGACGGTGAAGCCGGCGGGGGCACGGTCAGCGAAGGAGGCCACGGCGGACGACTGGCCGACCACGTGGGCGGCGGTGATGCCGGCGGCGACGAGATCCTCCGCGGTCACGGAGTGGGTGCGGAGGTCGAGCCCGGCGGTCACCAGGCCGGGGGTGACGAAGTCCTCGGCGAGGTCGATGCGGGTGGCGTCGGGGCCGCCCACGGTGTCCGCGGCCGCCTCGTCGCCACCCACCCAGGCGACGGTGGGCCCGTCGACGGCCAGCGCCGTCGCGAACGGGTCGGCGCTGCTGTACACGTCACCGCCGGAGAGGACGGTCGTCGGGGCGGAGGTCTTCGAGGCGGAGTCGTGGAGAGTCACGGTCGGAGAGTATCCCACCCCGGAGGGCCGGTCCGCACCCCGGGAGGGCGTGCGGCAGCGCGTGCGGTGAGGAATGGCGTCCGAGGCGCCCGCTAGGGTGGACGCCGTGAACTCAGCCGCGAACACCACCCCGCTCGTCGTCCTCGACACCCCGGCGCTGTACTACCGGTCGTTCTACGCCATGCCGGAGAACATGACCGATCCACAGGGGATGCCGATCGGGGCCGTGCGCGGTCTCGTGGACTCGGTCGCCGCGCTCGTCGAGGACCTCGGCTCCGCCCGGGTCGTCGCCTGCATGGACGCGGACTGGCGCCCGGCCTTCCGGACCGCGCTCGTCCCGGAGTACAAGGCCCAGCGGGTGACCGACGCCGAACGCGGCATCGAGACCCCGCCGGCACTCGAACCGCAGGTGCCCGTGCTCACCAGGCTGTTGGAACTCGCGGGCATCCCCATCGGGTCGATCGAGGGCACGGAGGCGGACGACGTCATCGCCTCCCTCGTCGTCGCGGGTGTGGCCGCCGGGGTGCCGGTGGCCGTCGTCTCCCCCGATCGGGACCTCCTGGCGCTCTTGCGGGACGGGGCGGACGTGCGCCTGCACCGACCGCGGCCCAAGGGCCAGTGGGAGACCACCCGGGTCGAGGACCTCGCCGGACTCTACGGCGTGCCCGACGGGACCACCTACCGCATGCTCGCCGCCCTCCGGGGTGATCCCTCGGACGGTCTTCCCGGCGCCCCCGGGATCGGCGAGAAGACCGCGGCCAAGCTGTTGGCCGGCTACGGCACGCTCGAGGGGATCCTCGCGGCGGCCGGGGCCGGGCAGAAGGAGCACGGACTCTCCCCCAAACGGCGGGAGAGCATCCTCGCCCACGCGGACGCCGTGCGGGCGACCTTCGAGGTCATGCGCTGCAAGGAGGACCTGCCGGTCGCGGACCTGATGGCCGCGGCCGACCGCGTGGCCGACCGGCGGGATCCGGGCGCGCTGGCGGACCTGGCGCACCATCACGCCGTCGACCGGTCGGTACAGCGATTGCTCACGGCACTGGACGCGGTCGGTGGTGGCGCGCCCGCGGGTGGGGCGGACTCCGGTGGAGCTGCCGCGGGTGGATCCGCGGGCCCGGCGGGTGCCGCGGGCGCCGAGGTACAGGCGGCGCTCCCGATCGACACACCGGCCGTCTCCACGGCCGTCGCCGGACCTGCCGCCTCCTCCGGTACCGCTGAGGCCTCCGGCGAGGGGGCACCCTGGTCGACCGGTCCGTTCTACGGGTTCGATCTGGAGACCACCGGCGTCGACACCCGGACCGCCCGGATCGTCTCCGCGGCACTCGTCCCCTTCGGTCCGGTCCCGGCGGCCACCGGGGGTGCGCGGCCGGATCCCATGCTGCGCGTGCCGCTGGAGCCGCGGGAGTGGCTGCTCGACCCGGGCGTGCCGATCCCCGAGGCGGCG
This sequence comes from Brevibacterium litoralis, assembly GCF_040212315.1. Lineage (NCBI taxonomy): Bacteria > Bacillati > Actinomycetota > Actinomycetes > Micrococcales > Brevibacteriaceae > Brevibacterium > Brevibacterium litoralis. The sequence continues at coordinate 98,784 of NZ_JBDIUY010000018.1, forward strand.
ATCGCCGTCCACGGGATCACGAACGAACGGGTGCGTGCCGAGGGGCAGGACCCCGCGACCGGCGTCGCCTCGATCCTCGACGCCCTGGCCGCCGTCGCGGCCGAGGGCGGGGTGATCGTCGGGCACAACGTCGTCTACGACCTCACGATCCTGCAGGCGGAGTCCCTGCGGACCGGACAGACCGCACCCGACGGGACGCCGCGGACCGCCAAGGAGGTCGTCGGCGCGGTCGTCGACACCTTCGTCCTCGACAAGCAGGTGGAGAAGTACCGCCGCGGCAAGCGTGACCTCACGACCCTCACGGCGGTCTGGGGCGTGGCGCTCGACGACGCTCACGACGCCACGGCGGACGCCCGTGCGGCCGCGCTCATGGCCCTGCGGATCGCCCGGGCCCACCCGGAGGTCGGAGGCCTCGACGCCCGTGCCGTCCATGCGGCGCAGATCGACTGGAAAGCGGCCCAGGCTGCGGACTTCCGCGCCTACCTGCAGCGCAAGGGCCGCAGCGGGAACGACGTGAGCGGCGACTGGCCCTTCGAACGCTGAACCCGGGCGGGCTTCGGAAGGCTCGACCCGGACGGGCCCGAGAACACGACCCGAACGGGCCCGAGAACACAGCCTGGAAGCCTCCTGGCAGAGACGTGGCGCGCGCCACCCTAGACTTTGGTCCGGCACGGCCACAGCACCGGCACACCGATCGACGACGAGGAAGAGAGTACGACCGCATGGGACTCCTCACCCGACTGCTCAACCGACCAGGCTCCCAGGCCGGACGCCGGATCGGCTGGTTGCAGAAACGGTGGCCCCGCCTGGAGGAACTGGGCCGGAAGTACGCGGACCTCGACGACGCAGAACTCACGGAGAAGGCCGGAGAGGTCTTCACCACCGGGAATGCGCAGGACCAGGTGCTCGCCTATGCGGCCCTGGCCCGCGAGGTCGCCGACCGCACACTCGGTGAACGCCCCTACGACACCCAGGTGCAGGGCCTCATCGGTCTGCTCGACGGCACCGTCGTCGAGATGAACACCGGTGAGGGAAAGACGCTCGTCGGTGCCCTGGCCGCGGCCGGTTACGCCCTGCGGGGCCGTCGGGTACACGTCGTGAGCGTCAACGACTACCTCGCCGCGCGTGACGCCGACTGGATGCGACCGGTCCTCGAACTCCTGGGTGTGTCGGTGAGCGCCGTCCGCGGTGACGACACGGAGGACGCCCGCCGGGAGGCCTACCGGTCCGAGGTTGTCTACGCCTCGGTCTCGGAGGTCGGCTTCGACGTCCTCCGCGACCGGTTCGTCCTCGACGACGCGGACGTCCGCGTGGGTGACCGCGAGGTCGTCATCGTCGACGAGGCGGATTCCGTGCTCATCGACGAGGCCCGAGTGCCCCTCGTCCTCGCGGGGTCCTCCACGCTGGAGGACGCCGACGCGGAGATGGCCGTCCTCGCCGAGAACCTGGTCCCCGGCGTCCACTACGAGGTGAGCGCCGACCACAAGGCGGTGTCGCTCACCGAGGAGGGCATCGAACACGTCGAGGTCGAACTCGACGTCGACCTGTTCGGAGAGGACGCGGCCACGTTGGCCTCCCTCAACCTGGCGCTCTACGCCAAGGCGCTCGTCAAGCGGGACGTCGACTACCTGGTCGTCGACGGCCGCATCAAGCTCGTCTCCGAGTCCCGTGGCCGGATCGCCGAACTCCAGCGCTGGCCCGACGGGCTGCAGGCCGCCGTCGAGGCGAAGGAGAAACTGCAGACCACCGCGAGCGGCGAGATCCTCGACCAGATCACCGTCGAGGAACTCATCCACGGTTACACGACGGTCTGTGGCATGACGGGCACGGCTCTCGCCGTCGGTGACGACCTACGGGAGTTCTACGAACTGGAGATCGTTCCGGTCGAGCCGCACGAGAAACTCATCCGCGTCGACGAACCCGATCGCCTCTACACCTTCCAGGAGTCGAAGGAGAAGGCGATCGTCGAGGAGATCTCGGCCGCCCACGCCGAGGGCCGACCGGTGCTCGTGGGCACCCGGTCCGTGGCGGAGTCGGAGAGCCTGGCCGAGCGCCTGCGCGCCCGCGGCGTCGAGTGCGCGGTCCTCAACGCGAAGGACGAGGCCGACGAGGCCCGGATCATCGCCGCGGCCGGACATGCCGGTGCGGTGACGGTGTCCACGCAGATGGCCGGACGCGGTACCGACATCCGCCTCGACACCGAGGCCGAGGAGGCCGGTGGCCTGCTCGTCATCGGCGCCGGACGCTACGACTCCTCCCGCCTCGACGACCAGCTGCGTGGCCGTGCGGGACGCCAGGGTGACCCCGGGACCTCCGTCTTCTTCACCTCGCTCGAGGACGACCTCATGGCCCGCGTACCGGAGGCCCAGCGCTTCGTCGAGGAGGGTGACGAGACCGGTCACATCACCGCCAAGCGCGCCGCCCAGCTCGTCGAGCACGCCCAGCGCACCGCCGAGGGCGAGAACACCGCGATCCATCGTGACACCTGGCGCTTCAACCAGCTCATGAGCCGCCAGCGTGAGGTCGTCCTGCGCCGTCGTGCCGCCGTGCGGTCGATGGAGGGTGACGAGTCCGGCCAGGACGAGGTCCGCACCGCACTCGGTGACGAGGCCTGGGACGCGATGGTCGACCGGGTGGGCGAGGAGGTCCTCCGGGAGGCGGTCCGCGACGTCCTGCTGTTCCGCCTCGACGCCCGGTGGGTCGACCACCTCGCCTTCCTCAACGACCTGCGCGAGGGCATCCACCTGCGCACGCTCGCCCGGGAGAAGCCCCACGAGGCGTTCAACACCGAGTCGATCCGCGCTTTCGGGACCTTCTGGGAGGACGTCGTCGAGCAGTCCGTGACGACCTTCGAGGACCTCCCGGAGGACGCCCTCACCTCCGCGGGCATCGACCTGCCGGCCCAGGGCATGAAGCGGCCCTCGTCGACGTGGACCTACCTGACGACGGAGTCGACCTTCGGCTCCGACATCGAGTCCTTCGTCAAGCGGGTCGGCGCGGCGAGCACCTGAAGCGCGCGCCACTCACAGTCGAGAGGGCACATACCCGCGGATTCCGGTCTCGGATCCGCGGGTATGCGCCCTCTCGCCTTCAGCAGCGGTGGGGTGCCGGGGGGCGGGCGGCGTCGAGCACAGTTCAATCCGCGACGACCCCGCGGCGGATCGCCTCGGCGGCGCGGCGGACGGTCGGCGCGGTGGCCGGGGCGCACACCTCGGCGACCTGCCCGAGGAGGTCGAGTGTCTGTTTGGCCCAGCGCACGAAGTCGCCGGCCGCGATGTCGCTCGACCCGAGCGCGCGGGTGAGCGTGGCACCCTCGGTCCACCGGAACACGGCGTTCGCCAGTCCGTCGTCGGGCTCCGGGGTCGTGGGCAGCCCGGCGTCCTCCTCCAGGCGGTAGAGGTCCTTCCAGAGTCGCTGGAGATCTCCGTAGGCCTCCTCGACCCCGGCCGAGGGCAGGGTCCTCCGGCCGTACATCTCGGCCCGGCGTGCCTGGTAGACGAGCGTCGAGGCGAGTGCGGCGACCTCCGGCTCGTCGAGACGGTCCCACAGCCCCTCGCGGACGGTCATGGCGGTGAGCAGGTCCCGCTCGCCGTAGATCCGGCGCAGGATCCGGCTGTCGTCGGGCAGGAACCCGAGGGTGGTGAGGACCTCGCGGACCCGGACGAAGACCTGGGCGATCGAGCTCGTGCGCTTCTCGATCTGCCGGGTGAGCCCGGCGCCCTCCTTCTCCAGACGGTGCACCCGATTGGCCCAGCGGGCGTGCGCCTCGCGGTCGGGGCAGTCGTGGCAGGGATGGGACCGGATGGCCTCCCGCAGCCGCTCGATCTCGTCGACGTCGACCCGGGCGCCCTTCGTCCGGGCACGCCCGCCCTCCTGCCGGGAGCGCGCGATCGCCTCCGCGGGTCGTTCGACCTTGCCGGCCTCGAGGGCGGACGCGAGCGACTGGGCGAGCCGGTGCCGCTCTCCCCCGCTGCGGAGATTGAACTTCTTGGGCATGCGGACGCGGCCCAGCGGCAGGGCCGGGTGCTGCACCTCGTGCGGGCGAAGGTGCCAGATCTTGCCGTTCTCGGTGAGCACACTCGGCAGTCGCGTGGCCCCGCCCCGGTTCTCCGTGCCGGTCAGGACGACGGCCGCCCCGCGGATCTTCGACCCCGGCAGGACGATGACGTCACCGGGGGCGACCTCGTCCAGGGACTCCAGGGCGGACACCTGCCGCACCCGGTTGCGCGTCTTCCCCGCTGACTTCTCGGTGTCGGTCAGTTGCTGGCGGAGCGCCGCGTACTCCTCGAAGTCGCCGCGGTCGCAGGCCATCGACTTCCGGTACCCGGCCAGCGCCTCCTCGTTCTTCCGCACGCGGCGCGCGAGTTCGACGACACCACGGTCGGCCTGGAACTGGGCGAAGGAGGTCTCGAGGACCCCGGTCGCGTCCTCGACGGTCATCCGCGCCAGCAGGTTGGCCGTCATGTTGTAGGTGGGCGTGAACTGGCTGCGCAGCGCGTAGGTGCGCTTCGAGGCCAGGGCACCGATGTCGGCGAGCTCGATGCTCGGGTGCCAGACGACGAGTGCGTGGCCCTCGACGTCGATGCCGCGCCGCCCGGCACGCCCGGTGAGCTGGGTGAACTCGCCCGGCGTGATCTGCACGTGGGACTCGCCGTTGAACTTCGTGAGCTTCTCGAGGACGACGGTGCGCGCGGGCATGTTGACCCCGAGTGCGAGGGTCTCGGTGGCGAACACGAGCCGCAGGTAGCCGTCGGCGAAGAGTTCCTCGACGAGTTCCTTGAAGGCGGGGATGAGGCCGGCATGGTGGGCGCCGTACCCCTTCATGAGCCCTTCCTGGAAGGAGTGGAAGCCGAGCACACCGAGGTCCTCGGTCGCGACTTCGTCGATCAGGTCGTCGAGCCGGGCGAGGATGTGGTCCTTCTCCTCCTGCGTCGTGAAGTCCGCTCCGCCGGCGAGCATCTGCTCGACCGCGTCGTCACACCCCCGACGGGAGAAGATGAAGAAGATCGCCGGCAACAGTCCGACCTCGTCGAGCTCCCGGGCGATGAGCACCCGCGAGGGCCGCCGGAACCGCAGGTGACCGCCCGGACGCCGGTACTTGTCCCGGCGTGAGCCGCCGCGCCCGACGAAGGGCCGGACCACCTGCTGGAGGTCGCGGGAGACCCGCGGGGGTCCGGATCGACCCACTGCCGCCGAGGCGCCCTGCACTCCCGGCCCGCGCTTGGCCGCGGTGCCCTTCCCCTTCTTCACGGAGCCGTTCTTGTTGGAGCCCTTCTTCCCGGTCCCGCTCCGGTCACGGTGCCCACCGGGACCGGTGGTGTCGCCGGCCGGGCCCGAGGGTTCGAAGAGCGGGTGGATGTCGGTGCCGACGGCCACATGGTGGTGGAGCGGGACCGGACGGTGCTCGGAGACGATCACCTCGGTGCTGCCGCGGACCTCGGACAGCCAGTCGCCGAACTCCTCGGCGTTCGAGACGGTCGCCGAGAGGCTCACCAGCCGCACGTGCTCCGGGAGATGGATGATGACCTCCTCCCAGACCGGCCCGCGGAAGCGGTCGCCGAGGTAGTGCACCTCGTCGAGCACGACGAAGCCGAGATCGGCGAGGTCCTGCCCGGCGTAGACCATGTTCCGCAGGACCTCGGTCGTCATGACGACGATCGGGGCGTCCCGGTTGATCGTCGTGTCGCCGGTGAGGAGACCGACCCGGGAGGCGCCGTAGCGCGCCGAGAGGTCCTGGAACTTCTGGTTGCTCAGGGCCTTGATGGGCGCGGTGTAGAAGACGCGGACGCCGCGGGCGATGGCCAGTGCCACCGCGAACTCGGCGACGACGGTCTTGCCGGCGCCGGTGGGTGCGGCGACGAGGACGGAGCGTCCGGACTCCAGGGACTCACAGGCACGGACCTGGAAATCGTCGAGGCCGTGGTCGAACTCGAGGCGGAAGTCGTCGAGCACGGACCCACCGCGGGTCCCCTTCGACGCGGAGTCCTGATGTGGGGCACGGCCCTTCCGCGACCGAGTTTTCGCCGTGAATGCTGCGTAGGCCTGCGCGGGCGTGAGCTCGGAATCCATGATCCCCGATGATACGCGTGTCAGAGGAGCCGCCGGGTGTGCGGGTACTCACCCCGGAGGCAGAGGGATCAGCCCTGAGCAGCGGCGGGGTGCCGGGGCTCGGGCGGCGTCGGGCTCACTCCTCCGGCTCGACCCAGGTGCCATCCGCGATCATCTTCTTCTTGACCCTGCGGTCGTGGAGGAAGCAGAGCAACCAGGCGAGGGAGAAAAGGACGGTCATTGGGACCACAAGAATGAACATTGACAATACATCAGGTGCTGGGGATGCCATTGCTGCAAAAACAAATATCAGCACCACTAGCCAGCGCCAAGACTTTTGTATTCGCTTGGCGGAAAGAATTCCCAGCATGTTAAACCCGACCATGAATACCGGCAGGACGAAGGCGAGGCCGAACACCACGATGACCACCATGACGAAGGTCAGGTAGTCCTGTGCTGGGATGATGTTCGTCGACCCCTCCGGCGTGAAGGACGTGAGGCCCTCAACCGCCTTCGGAATTGCGAACCACGCTAGACCAGATCCCCCGATGAACAGTGGTAGTGAGGCGAAAACGAAAGAAAGAGCGTACTTCTTTTCCTTCTTGGTAAGTCCGGGCAAAATAAATGCTGCTGCTTGGAAGAGCCAGACTGGTGAAGACACGAGTACACCGATAAACAGTGAAATTTTGATCTTCATGTCAAAGGGCGAGGCGACCGAGGCGAAATTCACCTCGGCGACACGTCCGGCCTGGTCGGAGATCTCCTTGACCGGGGCCTGCAGGAGCTGCAGGACCGGGTCGTAGAGGAACCAACCGGCGACGGCACCGACGAGCACGCCGAAACCGGCGACGAGCATGCGGTTCCGGAGCTCCTTGAGGTGCCCCATGAGCGGCATGGTCCGCTCGGGGTTACGGGTCTTCTTCATCCTGGGAGGGGCGGGGAGGGTGGGACCCACCGGTCAGTTCTTGCGGTCGGTCTCGTCCACGGTCACACCGGGGACCTCGTCCTTCGACGTGGCCGTCCCGGTCCGTGCCTCACCCGCGCGCTGGGCGTCGGTGATCTCCTGCGGGGTGTCCTTCTCCTCGGAGTCGTCCCCGCGTAGGTCCTTGACCTCGGACTTGAAAATCTTCATCGACTTGCCGAGGTTCTTTGCCACCGACGGAAGCTTGGGAGCACCAAAGATGACAAGGATGACGAGCAGTACGACGATCAGGTGCCAGGGCTCGATGGAGCGAAACATGGTTTCCTTCGGTGGTCGTGGGTACGGCGACGGTTCATTCTAGACCCGGTGCCTGGGTGTTCCGTCACCAGTCACGCACGGTATCGGCTCGCGCGACCGGGATGGTTCACCCCTGCGTCGGCGACTGGCCACCCGGGCGTAACCCGAGGGCCTCCTCCGCCCGCGCGATCGCCCGATCGACGGCCGGCGGCGTACCCCCGGCCCCGTCGGCGTACCCGATCGCGCGGACGTGCGGGCCGTGCTGCAACAACAGGCCCGTCAGCCAGGCCGATCCCCAGGGACGGTAGACGAGCGTGACGGAGCCTGGCCCGTGCGTGTCGTGCACGGTCCGGGCCCCGACGATCTCGTCGGCGAGCCACGAGGCCTGAGGATCGAGCACGAGCACGACCTCCCGGTCGTCGTCCCGGGCGTCCTCCTGCCCGGACGCCGTTCCCGAGGCGCCCTGGTCCTCTCCCCGACGCAGCCCGTCCGGTTCCTGCTCGGACGCCGCTCCCGAGGCGCCCCGGGCGTCCGGTGCTCCTGTGCGGGGCGCCTCGGCGGCGGGGGTCGTGGGTTCGGTGGCGGCCGGGGCGAGGGCGCGGATGTGCTCGACGGCGAAGGTCCGCTCGCCGCCGGCGGTGTGGCACCAGGCGTCGAGGCGTAGGCCGTCGGCCAGGCGCAGGCGGCGCGGGGTGACGGTGCGTTCGGTGAGCTCGTCGCGGGAGGCGACGTAGTAGACGAGGTCGAGGGTGGTGCCCCGGCGGATCGCGGCGTCGAGGGCGTCGCGGAACTCGGCGGGCACCTCGGGGACGGAGAGACGGGCGGGTGCCCCGGCCTCGGAGCTCGCCAGGGTGGTGAGCAGCTTGTCGCGGACGGAGTCGACGGTGCGGCGGACCTCGTGGCCGGCGGTGGCGGCGAAGAAGTCGAGCGCGATGAGGAGCGCGGCGGTCTCGGTGCCGTTGAGGCGGGCGGGGCGGGCGATCTCCGCGGCGTTGTCGACGACGATCCGGTCGCCGAGGACCTCCGCGCGGATGTAACCGGTGTGGGGCTCGTCGGCGCGCCCGACGACGCTGATGGTGCCGAGTTCGGCCTCGAGCTCCTCCGGGGCGAGACCCAGGTGGGCGGCGGTCTCGTCCAGACGCGCGTCAGGGTGTTCGGTGACGTGGACGAGGAGCCGCAGCCAGCGCTGGACGACGTCGACGGCGTCCTCCCGCTTCTTGTACACCTTCTTCTTCCGGCCCGCGGCGGTCTCCGGGAGGTCCGGCAGGGGTGTGGCGGCCGCGCGGCGCAGCCCGTCGGCGGTGGCCCGCAGGTGGTCCTGCAGTGCGGTCGCCGTCGACTCCGGGGCGACGATGACGGCGTGGGGTACGAGCGGAGCGACCCGGGCGACGAGGGCGGCGGGTTCGGCGACCTCCAGGCGCAGGCGGTCGCGGGAGCCGGCGGCCAGACGGATGGCCGCGGGTTCGATCTCGACGGCGTCGTCGCGCAGCGGGGTGCCGCGTCCGGGCACGACAGCGAGGTCGACGGCGATGGGGCCGGTGTCACGCTGGTCGGCGTCGAGGGACCGGAACCCGGCGGCGATGTCGAAGTCGGGGTCGATCTCGAAGGTGCGCGCGCCGGACGAGCCACCGAGGGCGCGGATCGGCCCCTCGACGCGGGACAGGCGGAAGTACCGCACCCCGTCACGGTCGAGGTCGTATCCGGCCAGATAGGCGGTCCTCCCCCGTTGGTGGATGCCCCAGGGTTGGACGGTGCGGCGGGAGGGCGCCTCGCCGGGCTTGCGGTAGCGGAAGGACACGGGGCGGCGTTCGTCGACGAACCGTTGGGCGTCGCGCAACGTCGCGTCGACGAAGGTCGGGGTGCCGAGGTGCGGGGCGAGCGGCGCCGGGCCCGGGAGGGTGGAGGCGAGGGTGGCGTCGTCGGGGTCGGCCGTGGGATCGGTGCCGGTGAGGTCGCCACCGTCGGCGCGGAACTTGCGGAGGACGCGTTCCATGTCCCGCTCGTGCTCGGAGCCGCGCCAAAAGCCGCGGGCGAGTGACAGGACCGCGCGTTCGGGGCCGGTGAGGGTGATCTCCGGGAGGGCGAAGTCCTCCTGGGCGATGCGGTAGACCGGCTCGGACAGGGCCTCACCGCGAGGTGTCGTGGGAGCCTTGCCCGTGCGGGGCGCCTCGGCGTCGGGGTCCGCGTCGAGGGCCGCGAGTTCGGCATCCGTGGGCTCCTCGGCGACGTCGAGGAGCCGGGGTCCCTGCGCGTCGTGGGTGATGGCCTGGATGCGCACGCCGAGCTCGCGGAGCTTGGCCTTGTCGCGGTCGAACTGCTTGGTGAACGCCTCGTTCCCCTTGGTGGTGTCCGGGTGCGCGCGGTACGGCTCGACGAGGCGTCGGATCTGTCCGGCCGTGAGACCTCGTTCCGATCGGCGCAGCACGTAGAGCAGCGTGAGGAGGCGTTCGGACTGGTCATGCACTGGGGTACCCACGAGGCCTGAATGTAGCAAGCATCACCCGGCGACGGCCTGGCGACAGACCGGCTACTGTCCAGTGACTGCCCGGCGACTTTCCGGCCACGGTCAGACAACCGCCCCGATGTCCCCGGTGACCCCGGATATGTCGTGACATACCGAGGGTCGCCGACGATATCGGGGCGGGGTGCCGGGTGGCGTCGGGCACAGCCTGTGGGGTCCTGGTCCGGGACTCCGGCTGTGGTTCCCGGTACGGTGGCGTGCATGATCCATTGGCGCGAGGCGACAGTCGAATCGGTGAAGGGCGAGTGGCCGGGGGTCCGCGAGGTGTGGGCCCGCCCGTCGACCCCGCTCCCCGGTACCGCGGGCGAGCAGAGCAGTGAGGCGATCGCGCCGATCCGGGCGATCGCCTATGCGGACCTCGTGGGGACTCCCGAGGAGGGTGATCGGGTCCTGCTCAACGTGTCGGCCCTCGCGCGGGGGCTGGGGACCGGGGGCTTCGCGCTCGTCGTCGCGCTGCCGGACCGCCTGCCCGCCGATCCCCCGCCGGCCGACGGGCACCTGGTGAAGGACCGCTACTCCCCCACGCAGACGATGGTGCTCGGGGTCGACGATCAGGAGTCACCACACCATCACGTGCTCGCCGAGGCGCGCTCGATCGACGGCATGCCCGTCGTCGTCGCGGACCTCCACTCCGCACTGCCCGCCGTCATCGCGGGTCTGCGGACCGCGGCGCCCGAGGCCCGTGTCTCCTATGTGATGACCGACGGAGCCGCGCTCGCGCTGCCGTTCTCCCGCGCCGTCGCCGGTCTCGTCGAGGCGGGGTGGCTGCACTCCACGTTCTCCGTCGGCCAGGCCTGGGGAGGTGACCACGAGGCGGTGACGGTCCACTCGGCGCTGCTCGCGGCGCGCCACGTCGTCGAGGCCGACGTGGTGGTCGTCGCACAGGGTCCGGGCAATCTGGGGACGGGCACGCCCTTCGGGTTCTCCGGCATGGTCGTCGGGGACCACCTGAATGCGGTGGCGGCACTCGGGGGCGAACCGGTCGCGTGTCTGCGGATGTCCGATGCGGATGCCCGCGGCCGCCATTACGGGATCTCCCACCACACGCTCACGGCCGTCGGGACGGGGGCGCTCACCCCTGTGCACCTGCCGGTGCCGGACTTCCGTGACATGCCGCAGAAGGAGCGCCTCAAGTGTGACCGTGACCCGGCCATGATCTCCGACCTGGCGGACGAGCAGGTGACCGAACACCTGGCTCGTCACCGGCGGGTGGACGTCTCGACGGTGGGGTTGTTCGAGGCGCTCACCTCGTCCCCGGTGCGTCTGTCGACGATGGGGCGCGGGCTCACCGAGGACACCCCGGCCTTCCTCGCCGCGGCCGCCGCTGGCCCCCACGCCGCGACACTCCTGGGCTGACGCGCCCGAGCGTTCCCGAGGTACCCAGCCGGCATGCCAAGGGAGGGCGCGGGGGGGTGTGAGGTTTCCCCCGAGGGGATAGCGGTCGGGCATACATCGGCCCCGCCCCCGACCGGAGTCCTACGGAGGTCGGGGGCGGGGCCGATGTGGGCGGGAGGGGTGGTTCTCACACCCCGCCGCGCCCGGCACCTCTACACGCGGACTGCAGGGCGCCTTGGAAGCGAGACGGGTGTGGTCAGCCGATCCCTTCGAGATCACACACGAACACGAGCGACTCACCGGGAGCGATCGTGCCGGGGACGCCCTGCTGGCCGTAGGCGAGGGAGGACGGGATGCGCAGCGTGCGGCGGCCGCCGACCTTCATCCCCTGGACGCCCTGGTCCCAGCCGGGGATGACCATGCCGACGCCGAGCTGGAAGCGCAGCGGCTGGCCACGGTTCCAGGAGGCGTCGAACTCCTCGCCGGTCGAGTGCGAGACGCCGACGTAGTGGACGGACACGATGTCGCCGGCCTTGGCCTCCTCGCCGGTGCCGATCTCGTTGTCGACGATCTCGAGCTCGGTGGGGGCGGTGTCGCCGGGGAAGTCGATCTCGGGCTTGGTCTTCGCCATGGTGTGCTCCTCTGGAGTCAGTCGTTACGTATGGAAGTCGGTGGTGCGGGCCCGGGCGACGGGGAACCCCGTGGTGGGGTGCCGGGGTCCGGGCGGCGTCGAGCGCAGTGTCAGCGTGTGGTCTTCAGGATGTCGATGACGAAGACGAGGGTCGAGTTCGGCGGGATGGACTCGCCGCTGCCCTCTTCGCCGTAGCCCTTCTCGGGCGGGATGACGACGAGGATCTGTGAACCGACGGTCTGACCCTGGAGCGCCTCGTTCCAGCCGTCGATGACCGGGGCCTGGCCCACGCCTTCGACCGGGAAGGGCTGACCGCGGTCCCAGCTGCTGTCGAAGGGTTCCGAGGCGTCATCCCACAACCAGCCGGTGTAGTGCACGGTGGTGGTGTCGCCGGCCCGGACCTCTTCGCCCTCGCCCTTGATCGCCACATGGGTCTGGAGCTCCGTCGGCGCGTCGCCCTCCGGCTGGGTGATGCTAGGGGCACCGTCGTCTCCGCGGGTGAGCTCCGGCATTCCTTCCGGAAGGTCCTGCTCCTCACCCTCTGCGCGGGTGAGGACGTCCTCCACACCGGTGATGTCGATGACGTAGAGGAGTGTCTCCTCCTCCGCGCCCTGGGTGGCGGCACCGTTGAGGGTCATGAGCACGCGGCTGCCGACGGGGACGTCGATGAGCGCGTCGAACAGCGACTGGTTGATCTGCGAGGTGTCCATCGGGAAACCGGCGGGGGTGTCGGCCTCGTAGGAGCTCTCGATGATCTCCCCGGATTCTCCGGAGACCAGTGTCATGTTGGCCGTGACCTGCTGACCTTCCTTCACGGTCTCGCCGTCACCGGGCCGGACCACCGCGCTCGTCGTGTCACCGATCTCCAGCGGCGTGTCGAAGCTGACCTCCGGCTGGGCGTCGGTCGCCCCCTCGACGGCGACGTCCTCCAGCGAATCCGCTCCGGCGCCCGCGCCACAGGCGGTGAGGAGGAGCGTGGCGGCGGTGAGCGCACCGAGCACCGTGGTCTTGGCTGTCCTGTGCAGCACGTGGTCTCCTTGCTGTTCCGTATGGGCCGACGGTCAGTCTAGGGGGTCCGCCGCCCCGCCGTTCCCAGGCGACGGGAAGCCGGGCGACGGGGAGCCGGGAAGCCGCTCAGGCCTCCGCTGCGAGCCCCTCGATGAGGGTGTCCGCGGCCGCGCTCGTCGGATCGAAGGGATCCTTGAGGACGACGGCGCGCTGCATCCGGTCGTTGAGGCGCAGGTGCACCCAGTCGACGGTGAAGTCACGGCGGGCGTCGTGCGCGGCCTCGACGAACCGACCGCGGACCGCCGCCCGGGTGGTCGCCGGTGGCTGCGTGGTCGCGGCGGTGACGGCCGCCGCGTCGACCGTCCGCGCGGCGAGCCCGGCGGCCTCGAGCTTGGGGAACAGTCCGACACCGGGGGTGACGTCGTGGTATGCGAAGTCCAGGCGCGCGAGCCGGGGATCCGCGAGTCCGCCGGACTCCCCCGCCCCCGACTTCTGCAGGTACCGGTCCATGAGCTTCTTCTTGATGACCCAGTCGATCTCCGTGTCGACGGCGGAGAAGTCACCGGACTCGGTCGCCTCCAACATGCGGGACCACAGGTCGACCACCCGGGAGGCGGTCGACTGGTCGCCGAGCGAGTGGTCGCCACGGTCGACGAGGGTCCGGGCGCGCTCCAGGTAGATACCGAGCAGTGCCCGGACGGAGAGCTTCCGCCCGTCCCTCAGCTCGAGTTCCGTCGACCCGGTGAGGTCACGGGCGACCCGCCGGATGTCCCGGATGGGGTGGCGCAACGTGAGGTCCTCGATCGGTGCACCGGACTCGATGAGGTCGATGACGAGTCCGGCGGACCCGACCTTGAGCTCCGTCGTCGTCTGCGACATCGAGGAATCCCCGACGATCACGTGCAGACGGCGGTACTTCTCCGCGTCGGCATGGGGTTCGTCGCGGGCGTTGATGATGGGCCGGGAACGGGTGGTCGCGGACGACACGCCCTCCCACATGAAGTCCGAGCGGGGCGACAGTCCGTAGACGAGTTCGCTCGTGGGTGCCACGACCTCGGTCCGCGGCGCGTTCGGGTTGGCCCGGGTGACGTCCGCCGGCTGCATCTCGGTGCTCACGGCCGCGGGCAACACCGCACCGGCACCGACGAGCAACTGCCGGGCGACGAGGAACGGCAACAGCGCCGAGGTGAGGTGCGAGAAGTCCATGCTGCGCCGGATGAGGAAGTTCTCGTGACTGCCGTAGGAGTTCCCCGCGGAGTCCGTGTTGTTCTTCACCAGGTGCGCGGTACCGTCCAGGCCCTCCTCGACGAGGGTCGCCTGGGCCTTGGCGAGGAGGTCGACCATGAGCTCCTGTCCGGCGGCGTCCTGCGCGACGAGATCGGGGATCCGGTCGCACTCGGCGGTCGCGTACTCCGGGTGGGAGCCGACGTCGAGGTACAGCCGGGCGCCGTTGGGTAGGAACACGTTCGACGACCGCCCCCACTCGACGACGGGCCGGAACAGGTACCGGGCGATCTCCTCGGGGCCCAGGCGACGGCCCTCCCCCGCGGTGTACGCGATGCCGTACTCGGTCTCCAGACCGTAGATCCTCTTCATGCACCGATCCTCTTCATCAGCCCAACAGCTCCCGCAGTTCGTCCACCGGCAGACGGCGGAACTTCCGGTGCGAGGTCACCGTGCGGTCGAGGACGGCCGCCTCCAGGTGCTCGACCGGGATCGTGCCCTCGCCGGGATCGGTGAGGGCACGCACGGCGTCGGCCAGGGCGACGTCGAGCGCGGCCGAGGCGCCCGCCGAGTCCTGCAGACGCGTGGCCACCGCCTCCGCGCGGCCACCGATCGCCACGTGGTCGCCCTCGTCCGCGACCGAGCCGTCGTAGGACAGCCGGAACAGACGGTCGGACTCCGGGGTGTCGCCGACCTCGGCGACGACGAGTTCGACCTCGAAGGGCTTCGACTCGGTGGTGAACACCCCGGCGAGCGTCTGCGCATAGGCGTTCGTGAGACCCCGGGCGGTGACGTCGATCCGGTCGTAGGAGTACCCGCGCAGGTCGGCGTAGCGGACACCGGCCTGCCGGAGGGTCTCGAACTCGTTGTACTTGCCGACGGCCGCGAACCCGATGCGGTCGTAGATCTCCGCAACCTTGTGCAGGGTCTGCGAGGGGTTCTGCGCGAGCATGAGGACGCCGTCGGCGTAGCGGGTGACGACGACCGACCGGCCGCGCGCGATCCCCTTCCGGGCGAACTCCGCCCGGTCCTTCATGAGCTGTTCGGGTGAGACGTAGAACGGCTGACTCATGCCTGGCTCCTTCCGGCCCGGGCGTCGACGACCTCGCGGGCGACGGCCAGGACCGCGTCCTGGTCGACCCGGGTGACGCCGGTTCCGTCGACGGTGTACACGACGGGGGCGATGGACCGCATGAAGTCGGGTCCACCGGTCGCGGAGTCGTCGTCCGCGGCGTCGACGAGCGCCTCGACCGCGACACGGACGCCGTCGGAGGCCTCCAGACCGGGGGTCCACAGCTTCTTGAGCGCCCCGCGGGCGAAGCCGGAGCCCGAACCGATCGAGTGGAAGGCGACCTCCTCGTACTTGCCGCCGGTCACGTCGAAGGAGTACAGGCGTCCCGACTCCCGGCCCGGGTCGACCCCGGCGAAGAGCGGGACGACCGCCAGGCCCTGCATGGCGAGCCCGAGGTTGCCGCGCAGCATGGAGGCGAGCCGGTTGGCCTTGCCCTCCAGGGACAGTGGCGTGCCCTCGATCTTCTCGTAGTGCTCGAGCTCCAACTGGAACAACCGTACGAGGTCGAGCGCCAACCCGGCGGACCCGGCGATACCGACGACCGACGCGGAATCGGCCGCGTGGACCTTCTCGATGGTCCGGCTGGCGATGAGATTTCCCATCGTCGCGCGACGGTCACCGGCCATGACGATGCCCGAGGCGGTCGTGAGCGACACGATGGTGGTGCCGTCGGGCGCCTCGACGCCGTGGTGGGGATCGGCACCGGCGGCCCGGACGGCGAGGTCGCGGGTCATGGCACCGTCACCACCGGGCAGCACGTGTGGGGCGTGGGCGCGCGCGAACTCGACGAAGGAGTTCGAGGTCGAGTCGAGGAAGGCGGCGGGGAATCCGGTGTTCACTGCCCGCCCTTCTGGACGAAGTTCTTGACGAACTCCTCGGCGTTCGACTCCAGGACGCTGTCGATGTCGTCGAGGACGTCGTCCACGGCCTGCGTGTTCACCTGGGCCTGCGCCTGCGGCTGGACCTCCGGGAGGTCGTCGGGTGCGCCCGAGTCCGTGCGGTTCCGGTTGATCTGTTCCTGGTTGCTCATGTGCTTCTCGCTCGTTCCTTCTGTTCGCCGGTCATCGAGGGGATGGACACGTGCCGGTCAGTCTACGTGTGGCCCTCGGACACGCTTCTTCGACGGCTGGTACTCACCGACTCGGCACTCCCAGCGCCGCCAACAGGCCGGGGACGTCCTCGACGCCGTCCAGACGCTCCTTCAGCAGTGCTCGTGTCCCCTTGAGCGGGTACTTCATCGGCACCCGGACGGCTGTGTCCTCGCCGGTCGCCAGTACGAGCGAGTCCCAACTCGCCGAGACGAGCGCGGGCGTGAACCGGCGGACGACGGTGCCGCGCAGCCAGGCGCGGGTGTCGGCTGGTGGGCCGTCGACGGCCCGCTCGACCGCCTCGGGCGTGGTGTAGCGCTGCAGTCGCCCGGCGGCCTCGAGCTTGTGGAAGAGCCCCTTGGCCGGGCGGACGTCGTGGTACTGGACGTCGACGAGGGCGAGCTTGGGGTGGTCCCAGTCGAGGCCCTCCCGCTGCCGGTATCCCTCCAACAGCGCCCACTTGGCGACCCAGTCGACGCGGTCGCGCAACTGCATGGGATCGGTCGCGAGAGCCTCCAGGAACTCCTGCCACAGGGCGAGCACCTCGGCGGTGTCGGCGTCCGGGTCCGGGCCCGCGGCCGAGCGTGCCGCCTCCAGGTACAGCCTCTGGATCGCGATCGCGGACATCGTCGACCCGTCGGCGAGGGTCACCCGGTGGGTCAAGGACAGGTCGTGGGAGACGGCCCGGAGCTCGGCCACGGGGTCGGCGACCTCCAGGTGCGGCACCCGGCCGGTCTCGATGAGCCCGAGGACGAGCGAGGTCGCCCCGAACCGCAGGAGCGTGGCCGGCTCCGCGAGCGTCGAGTCGCCGAGGATCACATGGAGGCGCCGGTACAGCGTGGAGTCGGCGTGCGGCTCGTCACGGGTGTTGACGATCGGTCGGCGCAGGGTCGTCTCCAGGCCCACCTCGGCCTCGAAGAAGTCCGCACGGGAGGAGATCTGGTAGCCGGGCACCTCGGACTCCTGCCCGATCCCCACGCGGCCGGCCCCGCACAGGATCTGACGGGTGACGAAGAAGGGGGTGAGCCCGGCGACGATCGCCTCGAAGTCGACGTCCCGGTCGACGAGGTAGTTCTCGTGCGCCCCGTAACTCGCCCCCTTCGAGTCGGTGTTGTTCTTGTAGAGGTTGACCGGCTGCGCACTGCCGGCCAGGTGTTCGACGGCGCGGGCGGCCACGACGTCCCCGGCCCGGTCGTAGAGCACGACGTCCCGCGGGGTGAGTGACTCCGGCGAGGAGTACTCGGGGTGCGCGTGGTCGACGTACAACCGGGCCCCGTTCTCCAGCACGACGTTCGCCAGGTACTGCGCGTCCGGCTGCGCCTGCGGCAGGTGGGTGAGCTGCGAGACGTGGGCGTCCTCGACGCTCATGAGGAACCCGCGGGCGTCCCGCAGCGGCGACTCCGTCTCGAAGTCCCAGAAGTTCTGGCTCGACCGCAGGCCCCGCGGCCCTGCATAGGCGTCGACGACACGCGCGGAGTCCCGCATCGGGTTGGCGTGCGGGTTCTGCGGTTGACTGATGCCGAACTCGGTCTCCGCGCCCATGATGCGGTGCACCGAGAGGAGCTCCCGCCCGGTCTGCGTGCCCGGGACGGCGTCTGCCGCTCCCGGCGTGTCGGTTCCCTGCGTCATCGGTTCCGTCCCTTCTTCCCTCTTAGAATGCCACGGTGGCCCAGAACAAAACTCTTCACGTGTCCCTCGCCCTCGTGGTGGATCTGCTGTTCGTCGTCGTCTTCACGGTGATCGGGCACTGGACCCACGCGAAGAACCTCGAGATCTCCGGCATCATCGACACCGCCTGGCCGTTCGTCGTCGCCCTCGTGCTCGCCTGGGTGCTCAACGCGGTGTGGGTGGCACCGGCGGCCCCGCTGCGCACCGGCGTCGGCCTGTGGGCGACGACAGTGCTGCTCGCCATGGTCCTGCGCGCCGTCATCGGCGAGGGGACGGCCGGCACGTTCATCATCGTCGCCGCGTCCTTCAACTTCGTAACCCTCGTCGGTTGGCGCGTCGTCACCGCCGCATCCCGCTCGAGAACTCGGGTCTGACGACCCGCACCCCCGCTTCCGAGGCGCCCTGTACTTCCCATGGGAAGTACAGGGCGCCTCGGAAGCGGGGGTGCGGGTCGTCAGACCCGAGTTCTCGAGCGGGATGCGGCGGTGACGACGCGCCAACCGACGAGGGTTACGAAGTTGAAGGACGCGGCGACGATGATGAACGTGCCGGCCGTCCCCTCGCCGATGACGGCGCGCAGGACCATGGCGAGCAGCACTGTCGTCGCCCACAGGCCGACGCCGGTGCGCAGCGGGGCCGCCGGTGCCAC
>NZ_JBDIUY010000019.1:0-139003 GCF_040212315.1 Brevibacterium litoralis
GGGTGCCCGCGGCCACGGCCGGCTGGAACCCGTCGCCGTGGTGCATGCCGCGCAGGTGCGTGATCCGCTCGCCCTTGCGGCCGCTGATGCGGGCCCACTCGTCGGGGTTCGTCTCGTTGGGCAGGTCCTCGTGTTCGGCGAACTCCTCGGCGATGGCGCGCTCGAAATGGTCCATCCGCAGGCCCCGCTCGCCGGTCGACAGGAGGTCCTTGATGGCCTCCTTCTTCGCGCGGTCGACGACATTGGCGATCATCGCGCCGGAGGCGAAGTCGGAGAAGTAGAGCATCTCCGTCTGGCCGGTGGCGTAGGTGACCTCGACGAAGGAGTTGCGCTCGGAGCGCTCGTACATCCGCGCGACGGACCGCTCGATGAGGGAGGTCGCAGCCGCGGTGGTGGACCCGGCGGCGGACACCTCGTCCGCGTGGAGCGGCAGGGCGTCGGTGAGGTACTTGGAGAAGATGTCCTTCGCGGCCTCCGCCTCGGGCCGTTCGATGCGGATCTTCACGTCCAGGCGACCGGGGCGCAGGATCGCGGGATCGATGAGGTCCTCACGGTTCGAGGCGCCGATGACGATGACGTTGTCCATCCGCTCGACACCGTCGATCTCGGTGAGCAGCTGCGGGACGATCGTCGTCTCGACGTCGGAGGACTTGCCGGTGCCGCGGGTGCGGAACAGCGACTCCATCTCGTCGAAGAAGACGACGACTGGCGAACCTGCACTCGCCTTCTCCCGGGCTCGGGAGAAGATCATGCGGATCTGGCGCTCGGTCTCGCCCACGTACTTGTCGAGCAGCTCCGGGCCCTTGATGTTGAGGAAGTAGGAGCGCACGCGGTCGGCATCGGAGCCGGCTCCGCTCGCCTGCGTCGTGGCAGTCCCGGCCCGGCGCTGGGCGAGCGAGTTCGCCACCGCCTTGGCGATGAGCGTCTTGCCGCACCCGGGAGGACCGTAGAGCAGGATGCCCTTGGGCGGCTTGAGGCCGTGCTCCTGGTATAGGTGCGGGTGTTCGAAGGGGAGCTCGACGGCGTCCTGGATCATGTCGATCTGCGCCGAGAGGCCACCGATCGAGTCGTAGGAGATGTCCGGGACCTCCTCCAGCAGGAGGGAGGCGACCTCGGGCTTCTCGATCTTCTCGGTCGCCACGTGTGTGCGGGTGTCGACGAGCACGTGGTCGCCGATCCGGACCCCGGCCTCCACGAGCGGGGTGGCGAGCTGGTAGACCTGCTCGTCGTCACCGGGTGTGCCGATGAGGACGCGGTCACCGGTGAGCATCTCCCGCACCGGGTAGACGTTGCCGACGGTCGAGTAGCCCTCGACACCGATGACGACGAGGCCCTCGGACAGCCGCACGTCGACACCGGGGACGAGCGTGTCCACCTCGACGTCCGGAGACACGGCCAGCCGCATCCGACGGCCGGACACGTTGACGTCCACGGACCGGGTGTCGTCCTCGTTCGTCACCACCTGGAGAACGGTGCCGAAGGTGTTCGGCGGTTCCGAGAGTTTCTCGGCCTCCGCACGGATCCGCACGAGCTCCTCGCGGGCGGTGCGCAGGGTCTTCGAGAGCGCCTCGTTCCGCTTGCCGGCGTTGAACAACTGCTGGCGCAGCTGGGCGGTCTCGGTGCGCAGCCGCGACAGATCGCCGTCGGCGCGGTCCTGTGTCATCGGTCCTCCTGTGGGGAATCCTCGGGGGAAGTGTGGGGCGTGTGCGGCGCCTCGGGAGCGTTCGGCGCCTCGGGCGCGGGGTCCTGCGGGGTGTCAGCGTCGCCCGCCTTGTCGACGGCGCGTTCGCGTTTGCCCACTTCACGAATAACACGTCGCAGTTTCTTGGGTGTGGGCTTCCGCATGCCGAGAGAGTCCTCGGTGATCTCGCCACCCTCCCAGGCGGCGCGGTCCTCGGGCTTCGGTTCGGCGGCCTGGGGGCGTTTCTTCTTCTCGATCGGGGTCTGCCCGGGTGCGTAGCGGCGGGCCATGATGAGGAACCCGGAGTGGCCGACCATGCGGTGTTCGGGGCGCACGGCCAGGCCTTCGAGGTGCCAGCCGCGGATCATCGACTCGAAGGCGGTGGGGTCGGTGAAGTGGCCCGAGGCCTTCATCGCCTCGGCCGTGCGGGAGAGCTGGGTGGCCGTCGCGACGTAACACATGACGACACCGCCGGGCGCGAGCGCGGTGGCGACGGCCTCGAGGGTCTCCCAGGGGGCGAGCATGTCGAGGACGACCCGGTCGACGGTGCCCGGGGCGAAGGCCTGCGGGAGCTCCTCGACGAGGTCACCGACGGTGAGCCGGTGTGCGGGGTGCTCGCCGCCGAAGAAGTCCCGGATGTTGCCGGCGGCGATCGTGGCGAACTCCTCGCGGCGCTCGAAGCTGTGCACGAGTCCGTGGTCGCCGACCGCCCGCAGGAGCGAGAGCGAGAGGGCACCGGAGCCCAGGCCCGCCTCGACGACGGTGGCGCCGGGGAAGATGTCGGCCATCGTGACGATGTGGGCGGCGTCCTTGGGGTAGACGACGGCCGCGCCACGCGGCATGGAGAGCACGAAGTCCTCGAGCAGCGGGCGGAAGACCTGGTAGGCCACTCCCCCGTCGTTCTCGACGACGATCCCCTCGGGACGGCCGATGAGGTCGTCGTGCCGCACCTGTCCCTTGTGGGTGTGGAACACCTCGCTGCGGTGGAGGACCACCGTGTGGTAGTGCCCCTTCGGGTCCATGAGCTGGACCTTGTCGCCGACCTTGAGCGGCCCGCGGCGGTCGGTCGCCCCGGTGGGTGCCGGTGCCGCCGAGGCGACCGCGGAGTCGGTCGGCCCCGTGGCGTCGGTGCCCGTGGAGTCGGGGGTCGCGGCCGGGGTGCCGATCGGCAGGGCGGGATCGTGGGATTCGGAGTTCATTCCCCCGAGTCTATTCCCGCAGGTCGACCGGTGTCGCGGAGGGAGGTCGGGGCGGGCGCAGTCGGTCCGGTTCAGTCCGCGAGGAGTTCGTCGAAGAACTCCTGGAGGTCGATGACGCCGCACAGACTGGACGAGTCCATGACGAGGCAGAACCGGGCCTTGGGGCGGTGGGTGAGCGACTCCAGCAGGTGCGGTGCCGTGATGTCGCGGGGCACGCCGATCCACGGGCCGAGCGGGCGGGCGAAACCGCTCACCGGCCGCGAGGCGCCGGCGGGCACCTGGGAGGCTGCGTGCCGGTCGAGCAGTCCGAAGGGTAGCCCCTCGTCGTCGAGCACGACGACGAGCGTGGAGCCGGGCCCCGGCCCTTGGGAGTCGGCGAAGGCGAGGGTGCGGTCGACGTCGGCGTCCCAGGTGGCGGCGATGGCCGGCTGGATCACCTCGGCGAGGTCGTAGGTCTCCATGCGCCGGGCCCGGCGGGCGTGGGCGAGGGACTCCCCGGCGGAGAACCACAGCATCGCGGCGATCGCGCCCATCCACACGACGTTGAGCAGATTCGGGCTCTCCCCGCGCAGCAGCGGCGGGAGGAGGGCGTACCCGACGAAGGCCAGGGCGATGGCGCGGCCCACCCAGCCGGCGACGAGCGTGCCGGTGTACTGACTGCCGGTCGCCCGGGCCACGAGCGCCTGGAGCGCCCAGCCGCCGTCCAACGGGATGCCGGGCAGGAGGTTGATGAGTCCGAGGGCCGCGTTCGCGATGGCCAGGGCCAGGAGCAGCAACCAGGCGATGGACCCCATCGGGGTGACCTGCATGCCGATCCAGGCGAGGACGGCGAGGACGATGTTGACCGCCGGGCCGACGATCGAGATGAGGAACCCGGAGCGGTTGGATTCCCGCTGGTCCGTCTCGATCCGGGGTTCGAAACGGGTGAACCCGCCCCACACGTTGAGTTCGATCGCGGCGACGCGCTGACCGAGCATCTGCCCGACGACGCCGTGCGCGAGCTCGTGGAGGAACACCGAGCTGAACAGCAGAACGGCGTAGAGGAAACCGATGACCCACGCCCAGACCCCCAGGTCCGGCCGTACCGAGTCGATCCACGGGGAGAAGAGGACCGTCATGAGGACGGCGGCGAGGAACCACGACCACGAGAGGATGACCGGAGCGCCGAACACCCGGCCGAGAGTGAGGCCGGTCGAGGCTCCGGAGGTCCGTGAGGAGGGGGTTTCCGGCATACCTTCCAGGTTATCGGAGAGATGTGTGTCCGAGCGTGAGGTTAGGGTTGTCGGCATGGTCGAACTCGTCGCACTCTCACCGTCCCGGGCCAACGATTTCGTGTCCTGTCCCCTGAAGTTCCGCTTCCGGACGGTCGACAAGTTGCCGGAGCCGCCCTCGCCCGCGGCCTTCAAGGGAACACTCGTCCACGCGGTGCTCGAGCACCTGTTCGAGGAGCCGGCCGCACGCCGGACCTACGAGGTCGCGACGGAGAAGATCGCACCCCTCTACACGGAACTCGCGGCCGAGAAGCCCGAGGTCTCCCAGATGTACCCGACGGACGCGAATGTGCAGAAACTGTTCCGCGAATCACAGGGGTTGTTGCAGGCATACTTCGGCCTCGAGCTGCCCGACAAGCTGGAACCCGCGGACCGGGAGAAGTTCGTGTCCACCGAACTGAGCAACGGTCTCAAGCTCCGGGGCTTCATCGACCGCGTGGACGTCGCGCCCGGCGGTGAGGTCCGGCTCGTCGACTACAAGACCGGCAAGGAACCGAAGCCGCAGTACGCCCGGGAGGCGGAGTTCCAGATGCGGTTCTACGCCCTGCTGCGCCACCGGCAGACCGGCGAACTCGTGCACACGCTCCAGCTCATGTACCTGGGCAGTGGCAGCATCAAGCGCATGCGCCCGCAGGAACAGGACCTGGAGCGGGTCGAGAACGAGATCCTCGACATCTGGCGGGACATCGTCGCGGCGGCCGAGTCCGGGAAGTGGCGGCCGCGCAAGTCACCCCTGTGCAACTGGTGCCACTTCAAGAGCATCTGCCCGGCCTGGGGCAACACTCCCCCGGAGCCACCGGAGATCACCCGGATCGTCCCGGCGGCCTGAGGCGCGGGGTTCGCGTCACACCAGGGGCGCGGTGATCCGATCGAGATCGGTGGGCGTCACACCGGCGAGGGTGTCGATGAGGACACGGTCCGGGTGCTCGGGGTCCGCCGGTGGGTCGAGTGCCACGTCGTGCGGGATACCGACGGCCCGTGTCCCGGCGGCGACGGCACTCGTGATCCCGGGGACCGAGTCCTCCAAGCCCACACAGGCGGCCGGGTCGAGACCGAGCAGGGCCGCTCCGGCCAGGTACGGCTCGGGGTGTGGCTTGCCGTGGGTGACGTCGTCACCGGCGACGATCCCTCGGAAGGTCCCGGAGGGCACCGCCTCGAGGACCGTCTCGGCCAAGCGGCGGTACGACATCGTCACGAGGACGCAGGGCACCTCCGCCTCCCTGAGCGCGGCCAGCAGCTCCTGGGCACCGGGACGGAACGGCACGTGCTCGGCCACCCGCGCGCTCACACCGTCGAGCAGGGTCTCGACGATGACCTCGGCCTCCATCTCCAGGCCGTGGTCGATGAGGATCCGGGCCGAGGTGATGAGGTCGTTGCCGACCATGAGCAGCTGTTGTTCCTCCGACCAGCTGAGACCGTGGGCGGTCATGAGCTCGTCGATCGCCTCCATCCAGTAGTGCTCGGTGTCGACGAGCGTGCCGTCCATGTCCCACAGGACGGCGGAGTACGAGAGCGCGGTCGTCGTCGCGGTGGACACAGAGGTGTCAGTCGACGCATCGGAAGTCAGAAGGGTGTCGCGGGGGTCCATGACTCCATCCCACCACAGGTGTCCGCAGGGACCGGCCCGGACCGGGCACGACCGGAGGCGATTTCCCCGACAGTTCGACCGGTGTTCGCCGGCGTACCTGTTCCCCTCGCCACACCGCCGCCCGGCGCCGACCCGCGCAGTTGTACGGTGGGGTCCATGAGTTTTCTGCCCCCTGCCGGATCCCGCCTGGTCGTCATCGCCTTCGAGGGATGGAACGACGCCGGTGAGGCCGCCGTGGACACGGCGCGCCACCTCGTCGAGGAATGGGACCTGCAGCTGCGGTCGACGACGGACTGCCAGTCGTATTTCGACATGACCTTCATCCGCCCGGTCCTCCACCGGGGTCCCGAAGGCCCGACGATCGATTGGCCGCAGATGCGCCGGTTCGGCGGCACCGTCCCCGGTTCGGACACCGAGATCGAGGTGTGGGTGGGTGTCGAACCCTCCTACCGCTGGCAGGAGTTCGTCGACGAGATCCTCGCCGACCTGCGCGAGGGCGACCACGTGATCCTGCTCGGTGCGCTGCTGGCGGACGTCGTCCACACCCGGCCCCTGCCGGTCTCGCCCTCGACCGAGTCGACGCAGGTCCAGGCCGCGCTCGGCATCCCGGCCGCCGAGTACGAGGGGCCGACCGGCATCATCGGCGTGTTCGCCGCGGACCTGTACCGGCGCGGCGTTCCCGAGGTGTCCCTGTGGGTGGCCGTCCCCGGATACGCGGCCACGACCCCGAACCCCAAGGCGATCCTCGCCCTGCTCGCGACCTTCGAGGAGATCACCGGGCTCGTCGTCGCCCAGCGCGAACTCGTCGAGGAGGCCCGCGCCTGGGAGGCCGGGACGGACGCGATGGTCGAGGACGACGAGGACCTCTCAGAACACGTCGAGCGCCTGGAGGGGATGACGGATGCCTCCGAACTCCCGGAGGCCAGCGGCGACGCGATCGCCCGCGAGTTCGAGAAGTACCTGAGCCGCCGCGAGGACGGCCGCGGCCACCCCGGCGAACAACGCTGAACACACGATTCAGGCCCGCACCGGAAAGGTGCGGGCCCGAATCGTGTGTGAGGAGAGGATCAGCCCTGCAGGTCGATCCCCAGGAGTGCGTCGACGGCACTCACGACGAGGGCGGTGTCCGCGTCGGCGGGCGCCTCGGTCGCGGAATCGGCCCAGACGTCGAGGACGTCGAGCGCGGTCGGGGTGTCCAGGTCGTCGCGGACGGCCGCGCGGAGATCCGTGAGCACCTTCTGTGCGTCGACACCGCTCCCCTGACCGGCAGCGGCCTTCCAGCTCGCCAGGCGATCCTTCGCCCGGGCCAGGAGGGCGTCCTCGTACATCCAGTCGCTGCGGTAGTGGTGGGCGAGCAGGACGAGACGGACGGCCTGCGGGTCCTCCCCGTCGGCGCGGAGCTCGGAGACCTTGACCAGGTTCCCGCGCGACTTGCTCATCTTGTGGCCCTCGTAGCCGACCATGCCCGTGTGCATGTAGTGCTCGGCGAAGGGCGTGCCGGTCGCGGCGGTGGCGTGGGCGGCGCACATCTCGTGGTGCGGGAAGACGAGGTCGGAGCCGCCGCCCTGCACGGTGAGCGGGAAGCCCGCGTAGGTGCCGGCGATGACGGCGCACTCGATGTGCCAGCCGGGTCGACCCTCACCGAGGGTGCCGCCATCCCACTTCGGCTCGCCTTCACGGGCCGTGCGCCACAGGAGGGCGTCGAGCGGGTCCTCCTTGCCAGGGGTCTCCGGGTCGCCGCCGCGTTCGGCGAACAGCTCGTCCATCGTCGCCCGATCCATGCGGGACTCGGAGCCGAAGGGCGGGGTGATCTCGGTGGCCGTGCGGTAGTAGACGTCGCCGTTCTCCAGGCGGTAGGCCGCGCCCTTGGCGAGCAGGCCTTCGACCGCCTCGATGACGAGCGGGATCGACTCGACGGCGCCGATGTACGACTTCGGCGGCACCACGCGCAGCGCCTCCATGTCGGAGCGGAAGAGCTCGATCTGGTCGGCCGCGAGGTCGCGCCAGTCGACATCGGTGGCCGTCGCGCGTTCGAGAAGCGGGTCGTCGACGTCCGTGGTGTTCTGCACGTAGGTGACGTCGAAACCGGCGTCCAGCCAGGTGCGGACGAGCACGTCGAAGGCGACGTAGGTGGCCGCGTGGCCAAGGTGGGTGGCGTCGTAGGGGGTGATCCCGCAGACGTAGAGGCGGACGGCACCGTCCGTGCCGTCGGCGGTCACCGGCCCCCGGGCGGAGGTCGAGAAGACCACGGGCGCGCGGCCGGTCTCCTTCCCGGATCGGGGCAGGGTGGGCACGGTGGGGGCTGACCAGGATCTCACCGGGTCAGCTTACGAGTCCGGTCCCGGATTCCCCAAGATCGGGCCGGTCACAGCGGCGGCCACGGGAGCGGGTAGCGGTCCTCGGGTGGGTGGGGGAACTCACCCGCGGCGAGCATTCCGGCCGCCCGGGCCTGCAGGGAGGCGAGCCCGAGCGGGTCGTCGAGGACCTCCCGGAGCGCGTCGAGAACGCTCGGATCCTCGACCACGCGACGCAGCGCGGCCGTCTCGACCTCGTCGAAGGGCGTGCCCGCGAATCCCCAGAGGACCGACCGGACCTTCGGCTCGGGGTGGAACGACAGGCCGTTGTCGATCCCCCACACGTCGGGCGAGTCGCCCGGTTCGAAGGAGT
The DNA here is from genome assembly GCF_040212315.1 of Brevibacterium litoralis. Taxonomy (NCBI): domain Bacteria; kingdom Bacillati; phylum Actinomycetota; class Actinomycetes; order Micrococcales; family Brevibacteriaceae; genus Brevibacterium; species Brevibacterium litoralis. Next base: position 8,407 of record NZ_JBDIUY010000019.1, read on the forward strand.
ACTGGCCGTACAGGACGTGCGAGCCCTTCCGGTCGGCGTTGTTCGCCAGCAGGTCGAAGAACGCCAGTCGGCGCATCCGCTCCCCCGTGCGGTGGGCGACGTACACCGGGGTGCCGTCCTCGGTCGTGCCGGACACGACCGGCGCCCACGGCGGGACCCCGTCCGGTCCCGGCACGAACGGCCCACCGGGCCCCAGCGCCGAGGCGGGGAACAGGGAGACGAGATCCCGCCCCTCGGCGGCCGCGAAGTCGTCCTCCGCCGCCGAGGCGCCCTCCCCCTCGCCGACGGACGTGTCCGTGGCCGGGGTGCGGGGCGCCTCGGGAGCGGTGTCTGGGTCCGGCTCGTCGTCGATCGGCACCTGCTCGACGTAAGCCTGGAGCGAGCCCTCGCCACGGGGAGCGTCGGTGCGCAGGACGGTGGGCGGGACGACGTCGAGGTCGAGAACGGCCGAGAGGACGTGGGCGGCGACCTCGCGGTCGGCCAGGGTGCCGTAGGGGAAGTCGTGGAGGGGCGCCTCGCCGGCGCGGGGCTTGTAGACGGCACGGACGGCACGCGGGGCGGGGCCGGGGACGGACTCGTCGACGTCCTCGGCGACGACGACCAGGTAGGTGTCGTTGCTCGCCTCGGGGATCCGGCCGAGGACGGTGATGCGACCGGTGCGCAGGAGGGTAGCGACCGACTCGCGGGCGGTGACGCGGGGTGCCTCCGGCCGGGGCGCCTCGGCGGGCGGGGTGTCGGACTCCGTCCTCACCGGGCGACTCCGTTGAGCCGGGGGCAGACGTGTCCTTCCGGGTCGAGCGGCAGGGAGCAGTAGGGGCAGTCCTCGCGGCCGGCGTTGACGACCTGCTCGGCGCGGCGGGCGAACTCGCGGGCGGACTGGGCGTCGAGGACCACGCGCAGGCGGGCGCGGTCGTCCTCCTCGCCGTCCTCGGGTTCGGACTCGGCGACCTCGAAGCACTCGACGACCAGGTGCCCCGCGGTGGTGTCCCAGCTGAGGCTCATGGTGCCGACGCGGAACTCCGCGTCGACCGGCATGGTGAGGCCGGCGTTGTCGGCGCGGGCGGGATCGGCGACGACGGGGATGGTCGAGGGAGCGTCGGACCGGGCGCGGACCATGTCGAGGAGTTCGTCGGTCTTCTCCCCCAGCAGCTCCGCCTGTTCCTTCTCCAGACGGACCGAATGGACGGTGGTGCCACTCATCGCCTGCAGGTAGAAGGTGCGTTCGCCGGGCAGGCCCACGGTGCCCACGACGAAACGGTCCGGGTGCGGGTGTTCGAGGAGGAGTCCAGCCATGTGGTCCAGCGTAGTCGCGTGGGTGGGAGTGCGTGTGTGGTGGTCTGGTGGCGGGTGCAGCGGGTGGGGATGTGGGGAGGGCCGCAACCGGGCCGGAAGTATGGCCGCCGGCCGTGTCCACGGGGAGGTGGGAGCGGGTACATTTGTCCACATGAGCCTTGAACCCGATGTGGCACTCGAGAAGTTCCTCGAAGCCGTCCGTGCCCACTATGCCGCTGCCTCCCGCCGGGCCTCGGATTCGGACCCGCGGGTCGAGGCGAGCTACATGGAACTCGCGGACGCCTTCGAGCTCTACGAGGACGCCCTCTACACCGCGTTCGACGAGGTCACGCCCTTCGAGCTGTTCGACGACGTCGAGGACGCGAAGGACAACGCCGACCTCGACGACGAGGCGGACGAGGACGACGATGACGACGACTTCGAGGACGATCTCAACGACGAGGAGGACGACTACCTCGACGACGACGAGATCGATCCCGACGGCGAGGGCCGCGTCTCCGACGACTGAGGTTGAGAGCTGAGGTCCGACGCCGCGCTGGTCTGAACCGCGCTGCCCTGACCCGCGCTGGCTGTGCTCCGCGCCGGCCACACCCGAAGCCGCCCCGATATCGTTCACGACCCCCGCTATGTCGCGACATAGTGAGGGCCGCCGACGATATCGGGGCGGTTTCGTGTCGAGGAACAGGGGCGGAATTGCGCTACCCGCTGATCATCCGGACCTCGGTGTGTCCGTCCTCCGTCCGGCTGTGTCCGTCGTACACGAACCCGTTCTTGGCGTAGAAGGCCTCCGCGCGGGGATTGTCCTGCAGGACCCAGAGACTCGCCGGCTGGCGATCGACTTCCGGCTCGGGCGCCTCACCGGGTCCGGGACCGAGAACGGCGTCGAGGAGGGCCTGGCCCGCGCCGCTCCCGTGCAGGCGCGCGAGGACGTACAACGCGAAGAGTTCGTCCGTGTCCGCCAGGTCCTCGTCGCGCGATGGACCGGCGAGGGCGAATCCGACCGGCTCGTCATCGGAGGCAGCCACGGCCACCCGAGGTGGCCGTCCGGAGGGACCGGGGTCACCGCCGAGGATCCGCTCCCACATCCGCAGCCTCCCGGTGTACGCCTCCTCGCTGAAGTGTCGCTCGTCGAAGCGACCGCTGTAGGTCTCGCGCCATGCGTCGATGTGCACGCGGGCCAGAGCCGGGGCCATGTCGGGTGTCGGAGTGGCGAGTGTGTATTCGGGCATGCGGTCGATTCTCCCACTCGATGTGTGAGGAATAACCGCCTCCGAGGCCGAGACGCCGTAGTGACTCACCCCGGCAGGCAGTTCACCCCGGCAGCGAGATCTCGTCGAGGGCGCGGCGGATCTCGGGTTCGAGGTCGAGGTCGCTGTCCAACACGCGTTCCAGCTGGTCCACCGTGCGCGGACCGACGAGCGACGAGGCGACCGGGAGCGACCGGTTCCAGGCGAGTGCCACGTCGAGCGGCTCGACTCCCAGGCCACCGGCCGCTCGTGCCACTCCCTTGACGATCGCGTCGGTCGAACCGCCCAGGTGTTCGGCGGTCCAGGCCGCGTGCACGCTGTCGGGACCGAGTCCCATCCGTGAGTCCTGCGGCGTGCCTTTGAGGTACCGCCCGGTGAGCACTCCCCGTCCGAGCGCTGCCCCGGCCACGAGACCGATACCCATGTACTCCGCTGCCTCGAGCAGCGCCGAACGGTCGGACCGCGCGGTTCGATCGGACCGGACGACGAGCGACATCTCGGTCAGCGCCGCGACGACGGGGATCCCGGCGCCCCGGAGACAGGCGATCTGCCAGGCCGACATGCCGGCACAGGCGACATAGCCGACCGCGCCGTTGTCGAGCAGCGTCCGCACGGCCGAGGCGGTCTCCTCCACCGGCGTGTACGCGTCGAACCCGTCGAGCACGAGGACGTCGAGGCTCGGCAGGCCACTGCGCTCGAGCAGCAGGTCGACCGCCCCGAGCAGTGCGCGACGGCCGTGGTTCGGGGACGCGCCACCCGGAACCCCGGACCCACCCGCCGCAGTGCCGCAACCCCCGACACGCGCGAGGACCGCGATCTGGGAGGGGATTGTCAGCTCATGCAGTACGTCACAGGCGGGTGCGGACTCGTGGGGAGCCTCGGCGGCGGGGGAACCCGGCACGAAGGGGGCGGGTGCTGCCACCTCGAGCACGGTCCCACCTGCGCGGGCGTAGGTGTCGACGAGCGCCTGGGCGGTCGGCACGTCTACGCGCCCTCCCCATTCCCGGGTGCCCAGACCCGTCGAGGAGAACTCCAACCCGGATCGTCCCACGCGCCTGTGCTGCATGCTCCCGCACACTACCCGAAGGGCGCGCGAGTATCCTGGCCGACGGTCATCAGCCGCCTCATCAGGAAAGTTGTCTACATGATCATGGATTGGGTCGTCGCGGCCGTCCTGGGCGTCGTGCAGGGTCTCACGGAGTTCCTGCCCATCTCGTCCTCGGCGCACGTGCGGATCGTCGGCGAGTTCATCAACGGGGGCGACGACCCCGGAGCCTTCTACACGGCGATCATCCAGATCGGCACGGAAGCGGCGGTGATCGTGTACTTCTGGCGGGACATCGTCAACATCGTCACCAAGTGGTTCAAGGCGTTGTTCGGCAAGCACGACCGCAAGGATCCCGAGGTGCGCCTGGGCTGGCTCATCATCATCGGCTCAATCCCGATCGGCGTCCTCGGCCTGCTCTTCGAGGAACAGATCGAGACGACCTTCCGCTCCCTGTGGATCGTCGCGACGATGCTCATCGTCTTCGGCATCTTCCTCGGCCTCGCCGACCGTCTGAGCCGCATCCAGTTCGAGATCCACGACATGACCTGGAAGAACGGCATCCTCTACGGCCTCGCCCAGGCACTGGCCCTCATCCCCGGCGTGTCCCGGTCCGGCGGCACGATCACCGCCGGCCGTCTCATGGGCTTCTCCCGCCCGGCCGCCGCGCGCTATGCGTTCCTGCTGGCGATCCCCGCCGTCATGGCCTCGGGGCTCTACGGCGTGGCGAAGAGCATCGGCGAACCGATGGTCCTAGGCTGGGGCCCGACGATCCTCTCGACCGTCATCTCCTTCGGCGTCGGCCTGGCCGTCATCGCCTGGCTGCTCAACTACCTCAACACCAAGTCGTTCATGCCGTTCGTGATCTACCGGATCGTGCTCGGCGTCGTGATCTTCGTGCTCCTCGGCACTGGGGTGCTCTCCGCGACCTGACCCGGACTGATCCGGCACCCCACCGCCCCGACAGTGCCTGACGCCGCCCCATCCCCGGCACCCCACCGCCCCGACAGTGCCTGACGCCGCCCCATCCCCGGCACCCCACCGCCCCGATATCGTTCACGGCCCTCGGAATGTCAGCACATTCCGAGGGCCGTGAAGCACATCGGGGCGGTTGCGGGAGTCGGGTGGTTGTCGGGGTCAGACTCCCCCGCCGATGACGCCGGGTTCCGCGGTCCGGGACCTCCCGGACACCTCCCGCGCTCCCGAGGCGCCCTGCCCTCCGGCCCCCGCGTCGGCCGTGGCGGACCCCGAAGTCGTCTCCGCGACCGGCTCCGACGGGAGCGGCACCGTCACGGACATGGCGGTGACGGTCGGTGCACCCTCGTCGGGGACGTGGATGCAACTGAATGAGCCGGGCGCGACGGCCAGCCGCTGGAACTCGTCGAGCGGCATCCCGAGCGCGTGCGCGAGGATCGCCTTGATGACGTCCCCGTGCGAGACGAGCACCCCGACCGACGGTGGCGGGGGTTTCGGCTTCTCGCCCGCAGACCCGGCCCTCTCCGAGGCCGTACTCTGCCCGTCCGGTTCCGATCCGGCGACCGTCGCCACCTTCGCTTCCGCCGCACGGCGCTCGTGCTCGGCCTTGAGCCGTGCCGCGTCCTCCCGCAGGAGTCCGACGGCACGGTCGAAGGCTGCGATCGCCCGGGTGGATGCGACGGCGAGTCCCTCACCCTCGGGGAACACCGCCTGCGACGGGGTAGACCGGACGGTCTTCCACAAGGGTTCGTCCGTGAGTTCGGTGACTTTCCGCCCGGTCCAGGCGCCGTAGTCGATCTCGACGAGATCGGGATCCTCGACCACCTCGGGTGCTCCTCCTGCGAACCCCTCCAGGAACAACTCGGCGGTCTGGATACACCGGTGGAGCGGGGACCGGTGCACGAGGACCAGTCGGTCGGTCGGGACGTACCCGCCGAGCGCGCGGGCCTGCCGGACACCGGCCGGGGTGAGCTCCACCCCGGGCGTGCGCCCGGCCAGGACGCCGCCGACGTTTGCCGTGCTCTCGCCGTGCCGGACGAGCAGGATCATCACCATGGCGCCAGCCTAGGGGACGAGGAGTCTCCGTGACACGCCCTGATCCGGCCCGGTTCCGCGGTGTTACTCTGCGGGTTCGAACGTGTGAGGAGGATCCGTGAAGCGCACACGAACCCCGATGGAGTACGAGTTCCGCACCGTGCGGGTCGGCCGTGACACCCCGCGGAACGAGACCCGCCGGTTGCTCACCGAGGAGGCCGAGTACGGCCGGTGGGAGCTCGAACGCACCCGCATCGGTCTGAGCGGGAACCGGACCTATCGACTGCGACGGCGGGTCGTGCGAGTGCAGCGCACCGCATGACCCCGTCCTCCCACTCCCCTGCATCCCCGTCCGGACCCGGCTTCGGATCCGGACCCGCCGGCACCACCCCGACCTCCGGCACGACGACCCCGGGGCGCCTCCCCAGCGCCGCCGTCGTCCCGCTGAGTGCGGTACTCACCGTCGCCATCGGCGGCGCGATGTCGCTCCAGGGTCATGCGAACGGATCGCTCACCGGTGTCCTCGGCAACGGAGTGTTCGCCGCGACCGTGTCGTTCCTCGGCGGCCTGGTCGTCGTCGCGCTCGTCGCCCTGCTCACCCGGAACAACCGCCGGACCGTCGCGAACGTGTGGCAGTTGGGCCGCTCGGGACAGTTCCCCTGGTGGATGATGCTCGGCGGTTTCGGCGGGTCGACCGTCGTGATCTCCCAGGCCTTCACCGTTCCGCTGTTCGGCGTCGCGACCTTCACCATGTCCTTCGTGTGCGGTCAGCTGCTCGGCGCGCTCGTGGTGGACAACACCTCGCTCCCGCCGGCCGGGCGACAGCGTCCCACGCTCCGCCGCGTGATCGGGACGCTCATCGTGCTCGTCGGGGTGGGGATCTCCTCGGCGGGTGTGCTCGCCCAGGGGATAGCCTGGTGGGCTCCCCTGTTGCCTGCGACGGCCGGTCTGCTCACGGCGGTCCAGCAGGCGTGCAACGGCCGCCTCAAGGTGGCGTCCGGGTCGACGGTGGCCTCGACCTTCACGAACTTCCTCACCGGCTCGTTCCTGCTCGTCGTCGTGAGCGGGGTCCTGTTGCTCTCGGGCACCCGGATCATCGGGTCCCCGGACCTGCCGGGCGACTGGTGGATGCTCATGGGTGGGCTCTACGGCCTCATGTTCATCGGCTATTCCGCGATCGCGGTGGCGCACCTGGGTGTCCTGCTCCTCAGCCTGTTCAGCCTGCTCGGAAACCTGTTGGGTTCGCTCGCCATCGACCTCACAGTCTCCGCCGCGCAGACCGCGGTCACCTGGGAGACCTACGTGTCCATGCTCGTCGTCGTCCTGGGCGTGACGATCTCCTCGGTCCCCCGCCTGCCGGGTCTCTCCCGCCGCGCCCGCAGCTGAACGGGCCGGACCGGCCGCACGGACCGGAGCCGAGCGCGCCGCCGAGGCGCCCTGCACTCTCCATGTCATCTGCCGCACAGATGCCCGGCAGTCACACAGGACTACCGGGCATCGGTACGGCACTGTGCAACGAGGTTGCAGGGCGCCTCGGCGGCGGTGCGGGATGGGCCCGCCCCTCAGGCCTCCAACATGAACCGCCCGAGCACGCGGCACCCGAAGGTGAGCGCGGAGACCGGCACGCGTTCGTCGACTCCGTGGAACATGGCGGGGAAGTCGAGATCGGCGGTGAGCTGCAGGGGCGCGAACCCGTAGCCCTCGATGCCCAGCGGCGCGAGCGCCTTGTTGTCGGTGCCGCCGGAGAGCGTGTACGGCAGGACGACGGCGTCCGGGTCCTCGGCGAGGAGGGCGCGCTCCATGGCGTCGAAGAACTCGCCGGAGGTCGGCGACTCCAGGGCCTGCTTGTCGATGTCGCGTTCGATCGTCACGTCAGGACCCGCGAGCTCGGAGACCGTCTCGATGAGCGACTCGTGTTCACCGGGCAGGGTCCGGCAGTCGATGAGGGCCGAGGCGGTCCCCGGGATGACGTTCTGCTTGTACCCGGCGTTCATCATCGAGGGGTTCGAGGTGTTCCGCAGCGTCGCGCCCACGAACTTCTCGACCGAGCCGAGCTCCGCGAGCAGCTCGCCGTAGGTCTCGGCGGTGAACGGGATCCCGGTGAGCTCGGAGACGCCCTCGAGGAGCATCTGGGTGGCCTTCGGCAGGCGGGTGGGCCACTCGTGGGTACCGATCCGCGCGACCGCCTCGGCGAGCTTGGTCACCGGGTTGTCGTCGTTGATCTGCGATCCGTGCCCGGCCGTGCCGGAGGCGATGAGGCGCAACCACGCCATGCCCTTCTCCGCGGTCTGGACGAGGTAGACCCGCTTCCCGCGCACCTCGGCGGAGTAGCCACCGACCTCGGAGATCGCGTGGGTGGCACCGGCGAACAGCTCCGGATGGTTCTCGGCCATCCACTGCGAGCCGTAGACGGACCCGGCCTCCTCGTCGGCGAAGAAGGCGATGATGATGTCGCGCCGGGGCGTGAGTCCCGAGCGCATCATGGTGCGCACACACGCGATGATCATCGCGTCCATGTCCTTCATGTCGACGGCGCCGCGGCCCCAGATGAGCCCGTCCTTGAGGACCGCCTCGAAGGGGTCGACCGACCACTCGGAGGCATCGGCCGGCACGACGTCCGTGTGGCCGTGGACGACGAGGGCGCCGGCCTGCGGGTCGGTGCCGGGGATCCGGGCGACGAGGTTGGCCCGGCCCGGAGCGGACTCGTGGATGACGGACTCCAGTCCGACCTCGGCGAACTTCTCGGCGATCCAGTCGGTGGCCGGCCTCTCCGGGTTCGCCTTGCCGTCACCCCAGTTCTGGGTGTCGAACCGGATGAGTTCGCGGCAGAGTTCGACGACCTCCGCCTCGGCGCTCGCGAACAGGTTCTCGGCAGAGGTGGGGGCAACGTCCGTCATGTGGGGATCTCCGTTTCCGTGGGGATGGAATGTCGTACGCCGGTGATCTTCTCACGCCTCCAGGAGGAACCGACCGAGGGCCCGGGCGCCGAACTCCAGGGCGGAGACGGGCACACGTTCGTCGACGCCGTGGAACATGGCCGGGAAGTCGAGGTCGCCGGTGAGCTGGAGGGGCGCGAACCCGTAGCCCTCGATGCCCAGGAGTGCCATCGATTTGTTGTCGGTCGCGCCGCCGAGGGTGTACGGCCAGACCTCGCAGCCGGGGTCCTCGGCCTTGAGCACACGGCTCATGGTGTCGAACAGGCGGCCGGTCATCGGGGCCTGGAGCGCGGGGAGCTGCCGGACGATCTCGACCTCGACGGAGTCCGGGACGAGGCCGCGCAGCGTCGTGACGAGGGATTCCGCGTGGTCGGGCAGGACACGGCAGTCGATGTACGCCTCGGCCGTGCCGGGGATGACGTTCTGCTTGTAGCCGGCGTCGATCATCGTCGGGTTGGAGGTGTCGACGAAGGTCGCCTTCACCCATTTCGCGGCCGGACCGAGCTCCGTCAGCAGCGCGTCGGTGTGCTCAGCGTCGTCGGCGATGCCGGTGAGTTCGGCGACGGCGGAGAGCAGACGGCGGGTCGCCTCGGGAGGCTGGGCCGGCCAGTCGTGACGGCCGATGGCGGCGATCGCCTGCGCGAGAGCGGTCACCGCGTTGTCGTCGTTGATCTGCGATCCGTGTCCGGCGGTGCCCCGGGCGCGCAGGGTGATGCCGACGTTCCCCTTCTCGGCAGTCTGGACCAGGTAGGCGCGCGTGCCGCGGACGTCCGCGGAGTAGCCGCCGACCTCGGAGATCGCCTCGGTCGCGTCGCTGAAGAGTTCGGGGTGGTTCTCGACCATCCAGCGGGCGCCGAAGTACCCGCCGGCCTCCTCGTCGGCGAAGAACGCGACGATGAGATCGCGGCGCGGTCGCAGGCCGGTGCGCATCATGGTGCGCACGGCGGCGATGATCATCGCGTCCATGTCCTTCATGTCGACCGCACCCCGGCCCCACACCATGCCGTCGCGCACGACGCCGGCGAAGGGGTCGACCGACCAGTCGTCCGCGTCGGCGGGGACGACGTCGGTGTGGCCGTGGACGACGAGGGCGGGCGCCTCGGGGTCGGTGCCGGGGATCCGGGCCACGAGGTTGGCCCGGCCGGGAGCGGACTCGAAGATCTGCGACTCCAGGCCGACCTCGGCGAACTTCGCGGCGATCCACTCGGTCGCGGGGGCCTCCGGGTTGGCCGTGCCCTCGCCCCAGTTCTGGGTGTCGAACCGGATGAGGTCACAGCACAGGTCGACCACCTCCGCCGCGGCCGGGTCGAAGGGGTGGGGATCGGTGCTCGGGGTCGTGGTGGTGCGGGTGGGGAGTGTGGACACGGAAGCTCGTCCTTCGGGGTCGGGGATGGTGACGTGGGGATCGTCACATCATAGGTCGGGCCGGGTGTGGACGTGTTTCGACCCCATGACAAGTGTCCGGCCGCCGCCCGAGGGGTTTCCGACCCTCTCGACGAGTCCTCCCTACGAGCTCGATGTCGTTCGACGAAGCAGATGTCTCGTAGTCACGTATGACTACGAGACAAGAGTCCTGCGAAACGACATCTCCCTCGTCATCGTGCGGGCACGGCACCTCAGTCTCGGAGCATCCCGCGGGTGGTGAAGTACCGGCCGGCGCCGAAGCGGAGGACCAGGAACGTACAGATCCCGACGGTGCCCAACTGCCCCAGCAGCACCGCGATCTGGTACCCGATGGCCGCGAAGGGGTCCTGACCGGCCAGGATCTGTCCCGTCATCATCCCCGGCAGGATGACGATCCCGGTCCCGAGCATGCTCGTCACCTGGGGCAGCACTGCACTCTCGAAGGCCTGGGCGACGACCGGTCGGACCGCCACCGGCACCGCAGCGCCGAGGGCCAGGGAGTCCTCGATCTCCGCGCGTCGGACCTCCATCCCCTCGCCCAGGTTCTTCACCGCCAGCGCGATCCCCGTCATCGCGGCACCGAGCAGCATCCCGGCCACGGGGATGACGAACCGTGGGTCGAACCACGGATCCGGCGTCATGACGAGCAGCAGGAACCACGCGAGCGACACGACCGTCCCGGCCACGAGCCCGCCGGAGACCACCCACCGCAGTCCGGGAGGCGGGTTCTCCGGCAGCCGACCGAGCACCGTCCACACCGCGAATACCTCCATGACGAGGAGGACGAGCCCGATGAGCCAGGGCGAGGGATGCGCGAACACCCACCCGAGCACGAGCCCGACGAGCACCAACTGCGCTGTCATCCGCACGCAGGCCCACACCATCCGCCCACGCCCGGGCACCCGGACGAGGCTCATGAGCGCGAGCGTCGCGAGGACGAGCACCCCCGCCAACGCCACCTGCCACCATGTGAGCGCCGTGTTCATCGGTCCTCCTCGTCGACCTGCACCCGACCGTCCCGGCCGAGCCGGATCACGTGGTCGACGTGGGGAGTCGCGAGCGCCTCGTCGTGGGAGACGAGCACCGCCGAGGCGCCCCGGGCCCGGATCCTCGCGAGTACCCGTGGCATGACGGTCCGGGCCGTGGTGGCGTCGAGGGCGGAGGTCGGCTCGTCGAGGAGCACGACCTCGGGCCGGAGCAGGAGGACACGGCCGAGGGCGACTCGCTGGGCCTGCCCGCCGGAGATCCGTGTGACGTCGCGCCCGAGGAGGTCCGTGGAATCCCCGTCCCGGGAACCCCCGTCCCCGGGATCGCAGCCCTCCGACCCCACGTCCCCGAAGCCGAGATCGTCGAGGACCGCACGGAGGTCCGCTTCGGAGGGAGTGGCCACCCCGCGCATGCGGTGTCCGGTCAGGAGTGCGTCCCGCACGGTGCCGGTGCGCATCACCGGAGTCTGCGACAGGAGTGCGACGCGACGACGGTGTGCCACGGGGTCGACCCGGTCGAGGTCGTGCACGGTACCCGCGGCGTCCGTGTGCGCGACCGTCCCGGTGGTCGGCGCGCGGAGGAGCGCGAGGATCCGCAGCAGGGTCGTCTTGCCGGTCCCGGACGGACCGAACACGGCCACTGCTCCCCGCGGGATCACGAGGTCGTCGACCCGCAGACCCGAGGGGTGTGTGATCCCGGAGAGCCGGAACAGCGGAGTGTGTCCGGCCGCACGGCCCGACGGTGGGGACGAGGAAAACGGAGAGGTCACGTGGGAGAGCTTAGGTCCAGGGCGCCTCGACCGCGGTCCGGGCACGGAGGGCGGGGTTGCGTCGGGGATCGGTCCAGGGCGCCTCGACCGCGGTCCGGGCACGGAGGGCGGGGTTGCGTCGGGGGTCGGACCAGGGCGCCTGGACGGCACCGCGCCCTTACGGGTCGCCCCCGGTCCACCCGGTGCTCATCCCCCGTTCACGTGCGTCTGCAGGCATTCATCCGGCGCGCCCCGCGTCGATTTCACCCCGGGGTCACCGGAACCGATAGGCTGCCGGGGACAGAACCACGCCGGGCACTCCCGGTCCCACGTCCACGACGCCGCCGCCGACGAACCGCAGCCGCAGCGCACAGGAGGTGGCGGCCGGTTCCTGAAGCCCGCGCGTCGGTCCGTGAGAGATCGAGGAGAACCGAGTGAAGACCATCGTCTTCGGTGGGGACGGCTTCTGCGGCTGGCCCACGGCACTGCACCTGTCCGCGCTGGGCCACGACGTCATGATCGTCGACGACCTGTCCCGCCGTGCGATCGACGAGGAACTCGGTGCGAGCTCGCTCACGCCCATCGCCTCCGTGGAGGAGCGCCTGAACGCCTGGACCGAGGTGAGCGGCGGGAAGACGGTCGACTTCCGCAAGATCGACGTCGCCCAGGACTACGACGGTGTCCTCGCCCTCCTCCAGGAGTACCGCCCGGACAACATGGTCCACTTCGCCGAGCAGCGCGCCGCGCCCTACTCGATGAAGGACGCGCAGCACAAGCGTTACACCGTGGACAACAACGTCAACGCGACGCATAACATCCTCGCGGCGGTCGTCGAGTCCGGGCAGGACATCCACGTCGCGCACCTGGGCACCATGGGCGTCTACGGCTACGGCACCGCCGGTATGAAGATCCCGGAGGGCTACCTGGACGTCCAGGTCATCGCCCACGAGGACGCCGAGGGTAACCCGGTCGACCCCTACCCGATCGACCAGCAGATCCTCTACCCGTCGAACCCGGGCTCCGTCTACCACATGACGAAGGTGCTCGACCAGCACCTGCTCGCCTTCTACGCGAAGAACGACAAGCTGCGGATCACCGACCTCCACCAGGGCATCATCTGGGGCACGAACACCGAGCAGACCAAGCTCGACGAGCGCCTGGTCAACCGCTTCGACTACGACGGCGACTACGGCACCGTGCTCAACCGGTTCCTCATGCAGGTGGCCGTCGGCTACCCGCTCACTGTCCACGGCACCGGCGGGCAGACCCGCGCCTTCATCCACATCCAGGACATGGTCCGCTGCGTACAGATCGCCCTGGAGAACCCGCCGGCCGCCGGCGACCGGGTGAAGATCCTCAACCAGATGACCGAGACGCACCGTGTGCGTGATCTGGCGAAGCTCATCTGTGAGCTCACCGGCGCCGAGATGGAGCTCGTGCCCAACCCCCGCCAGGAGTCGGCGGAGAACGAACTCCACGTGACCAACCAGACCTTCCTCGACCTCGGCCTGCAGCCGACCACGCTGAGCAACGGTCTGCTCCTGGAGGTCGAGGAGACGGCCGAGCGCTACCGCGACCGCGCCGACCTCGACAAGATCCCCAGCCGTTCGCTGTGGACGAAGAACCAGGCCGCCGGTGTGCCCTCCAAGTTCGCCGACTCCGACGCCTCCCAGGCGCCCTCCTCCGCCGAGGCGCCCGCGGGCTGAGCCCGCCCGCGACGGACCGCACACGGACAGCGGACACCAGGGACAGCGGACACCATGCGCATCGCCCTCTTCACCGAGACCTTCCTGCCGAAGATCGACGGGGTCGTCACCCGCCTCATGGGCACCCTCGACGAACTCGCCGGGATGGGTCACGAGGTCGTCGTGTTCGCCCCCGGTCATCCACCGGCCCGGTACGCGGGTTTCCGGGTGGAGCCGGTGCGGTCCGTGTCGTTCAAACCCTGGTACCCGGAGCTCAACGTCGGGCTGCCGACCCCACGGATCGCGCGGACGATGGAGCGGTTCCACCCGCACGTCGTCCATGTCGTGAACCCCGTGTGGTTGGCGGCCTACGGCGCCCTGTCCTCCCTGCGGCGTGACCTGCCGATGCTCGCCTCCTTCCACACGGACGTCCCGGAGTACACCCAGCGACTGGGCCTGAGTGTGCTCACGAACGCGACGACCTCGTGGATCCGGCAGATGCACAACCTGGCCGAGGTCAACCTCTGCACCTCGCAGCAGATGGTCGAGAAGGCCGAGGGCCTGGGCATCGGCAACGTGAATCTGTGGCCCAAGGCCGTCGACACCCGTGGCTACACCCCGGACAACTACTCGGCGGACATGCGTTCCCGCCTCACGGAGGGGCATCCGGAGGACAAGCTGCTCGTCTACGTCGGGCGGATGTCGAAGGAGAAGGACCTCGACGTCCTCCGTCCCGTCATCGAGAACGCCCCTGCCGGCACGCGCCTGGCGATGGTCGGCTCCGGTCCGCACATCGAGGAGTTGAAGGCCGAGTTCGCGGGGACGAACACGCTCTTCACCGGGTACATGAGCGGGAAGGAACTCGCCCAGGCCTATGCGAGTGCCGACGTCTTCGTGTTCCCCTCGACGACGGAGACGCTCGGGCTCGTGGCCCTGGAGTCGATGGCCTCGGGCGTGCCGGTCGTCGGTGCCGACGCCGGCGGGATCCCCTTCGCCGTGCCGGACGGGGTGGGCGGTCTGCTCGCCGCCCCGCGAGATCCGGTCGACATGTCCGCGAAGGTCAACCGCCTGCTCACCGACGAGGCCGAACGCGCCCGCCTGGCCGCCGGGGGACGCGAGAACGTCCTCCAGTTCGGCTGGCGCGAATCGACGGAGAAGTTGGTGCGCCACTACGAGGAGGCGATCGACCTCCACTGGACCGACCACGTCGAACCGCGCTGGCGCATCAAGACCTTCGGCAAGCCGATGCCGCGCGCGTTGTGAGTGCAGCCGCGGGCGATCTGAGTGCCGCGCGCTGTTCGAGCACAGCCGCGCGCGGTCTGATCACTCCGCGGACGCCTTCGCGTCCTCCCAACTGCCGAAGTGGTTCCGCACCGCCGCCCCCGAGGGGTGCCGGCGCCCGGCGGTATTCTCCTCCTTCGCCCAGGCCGTGAAGGCCGCGAAGCTGGCCGATCCCCCGGCCTCCTCGACGTGTGCGAGGAAGGTGCGCATCACGGCACGGTAGTCCTCCGGGGAGAAGCGACCGCTCCCACGGGCACGCCCCGCGTTCCCCGCTCCCGAGGCGCCGGCGGAGTACCCGACGGCGTCCATCGCCTCGTTCCAGTACCCACCGCCGAGCACCTTACGGACCGTCTGCGAGGTGGGCGGCCACACCCGGCTCCCCGCACGCGAGGTGCTCCCCGCTCCCGAGGCGCCCGACCCGCCGTCCAGCACCTCGGCCCTCCCCCGGTCGTAGGCAGCGGCGCTGAGCGTCTGCGCCCGGCCGGTCGCGACGAGCGTGAGGGATCGGCTGATCGCCGCACGCACCTCGGCGTGGGACAGGCCGATACCCGCGAGGAAGTCCGAGGTCACCGCCGCGAGAACGGAATCGACCTGCGCAGTCACGTCGAACTTCGCAGTCACGTCGACCTGTACTGCGAGGTCGGCCTGGTCGGTGATTCCACTCCCGTCCGCCGGTGGTGCGTCATCGGAGTGAAGTCGGCCGTACACCAGGTGCACGGCGGCGCGGACGGATTCCGGGGTGAAGGTCGCGGTGGCCATGACCCCCGACCTTATCTCCCGGCGGCACGGGAGTGCCGTCGGAGCAAGGCGGAGGAGCGAAGGCGTACGCGGTTTTTTGTACGTCGAGCGATCGACAACGCAGCTCCGGCGGTGCTCCCGTGTCGCTGGTCAGTTGTTGAGGCGGCCGTCGGAGAAGTCCTCGAAGACCTCCTGGACACCCTCGTCGTTCACGAGGATCGACTGGCCGTCGCTGCTCGTGCCGAAGGGTGCGTCCGGGACGGTGTGCCCGACCTTCGTGATGTCCGTGTGGTAGAGCCAGGCGGCGAAGGTGAGCATGTCCGAGGCTTCCACGTTCGTCTCGACGTGGGGGTCGACGAGGTCGAGGGAGGTCGCAAGCGCCTGGGGCCCTTCGTCGAGGGCCCGACCGGCGAATCCGAGCAGCGCGATGCCCTGGTGGAAGCTGCGGTCGAAGTCCCCGCCGGGCAGGGTCTTGCGTTCGCGGACGTACATGAGGGCGGTGACGGCGTCCATGACGGACTCGCCGACCGGCACCACCTTGTCGTCGCGCTCGACGTGGACCGGGGCGTCGACGGGCAGTCCGCCCATGTCGTCGACGATCGCCTGGAAGCCCTCGAACCCGGTGAGCACGTATCCGTCGAACTCGATGTCGGACAGGTTCGTCACCGCCTGCTGCATGCCCTCGGGGCCGTCGAAGACGAGCGCGGCGTTGATCTTCGAGTGGCTGCCGCCCTCGCGTTCCACCCACATGTCGCGGGGCACGCCGACGATCCCGCCGCCGCCCTCGCCGTCGATGCCGACCATCTGGATGGCGTCGGCGCGGGTGTTCGTGATGCTCTCGCCCTCCTTCTCACGGGCGTCGGCGCCGAGGAAGAGCAGGTGTCGGGCGTCCTCGCCGAGTGCGGGGTCCTCCAGATCCATGCTCGGCCACCAGCCCCCGACGATCGTCCACTCGCCGCGCTCGTCGGACTCGCCTGCCTCCTCGGTGCCGTCCGTGTCCTCGGCGTCCGTCTCGTCGTCGCTCTCCTCGTCAGCGGACACCGCGAGGGTCACGTCGTCCTCGTGGACGACGACTGCCACCTCCGCACCGTTCCAGTTCCCGGTGGTCGCCTCCAGTTCGACGGTTCCGGCGGAGGTGACGCGTTCGTCCGCGGCGCCCTGGGCGGCCTCGCCCACCGCGACGTCCTCCCCGCGGTACCACCCGGAGACGAGCGAGGCGAGGTCCGCGTCCAGGTCCCCGGTCTCGACGTCGGGCACCTCGGGCGTCGGGGTCGCCTCCGCGGTCGAGGTGCCCGCCGACAGTGTCTCGGGTGTCTCCTCGGCCTCCCGTCCCCCGGTGCATCCGGCCAGCAGAGCGAGTGCGGTGAACCCCGCGACGGAGGCGCCGGCGAGACGACGTGGCGTGCCGCGGGTGGCGCCAGAGGCGGGAGCGTGCGAGCGGGAACGAGTGGTCATGCGCGAGTCCATGTGACCATCCTCGCAAATCTCCGGCCTGTTCCGCCGCAGGCAGGTCACCTTGTCGTCGGAATCGGGGAATCCCCGAGGGCCGCCGCCAGGAAGGGTGCTGTCACGCTCCCCGTCCTCGGGCCCGAGGCCGCCACCTCCTCGGGCGTCCCGGTGACGACGACCGTGCCGCCGCCCGCACCCGCCCCGGGCCCGAGGTCGACGACGTGGTCGGCCGCCGCGACGACCCGCATGTCGTGCTCGGCGAGGACCACGGTGTTCCCACCGTCGACCAGGTGCTGCAGGTGCCCGACCAGGCGGTCCGTGTCCGCCGGGTGGAGGCCGGAGGACGGTTCGTCGAGGAGGTAGAGCGTGTCGCCCTTCCGCGGTCGGTGGAGTTCGGAGGCGAGTTTGACCCGCTGCGCCTCGCCGCCGGAGAGTTCCGGTGCCGGCTGCCCGAGCGCCACGTATCCCAGGCCCACGTCGACGAGGGCCCGGAGGTGGCGGGCCGCCTCGGCGTCGGGTGCCTCGGTGGTGAAGAAGTCGAGGGCGGAGGTCACGGACATCGCGAGCACCTCGGCGATCGACCGCCCCTCCAGCCGGACCTCCAGGGTCTCCGGCGCGTACCGCGTGCCGCCGCAGTCACTGCAGGGCGCGTGCACGGTCGGCAGGAAGAGGAGCTCGACCTCCATCTCCCCCTCGCCCTTGCACGTCGGGCAGCGGCCGGCGGGTTTGTTGAAGCTGAACCGGCCGGCGTTGTACCGCCGCTTCCGTGCCTCCGGGGTCGCGGCGAACAGCGTCCGGATCCGGTCGAACACGCCGGTGTACGTGGCGACGTTCGACCGCGGGGTCCGCCCGATCGGCTTCTGGTCGATCCGCACCACCCGCCGCACGCGCTCCCGCGGTGCCCTGACACTCCCCCGGGTCGGTTCGACGGCAGGTTGCAGCAGGGAAGGCGCGCCGTCCTGCCCCCGGGCTTCGTCGGGGTCCGTGTCCTCCGCTGCAGAGGCGCTCTCCCCCCGGGCACCACCCGTGGCCGTGGCGTGGTCGACGGGGCCGCCGTCCGAGTCGGTGTCGGAGAACCCGCGTCGGAGCAGTTCCGGGAGCGCCTCGTTCACGAGGGTGGACTTGCCGGACCCGGAGACCCCGGTGACGGCCGTGAAGGTGCCGAGCGGCAGGTCGAGGTCGATCCCACGCAGATTGTGCCGGGCGAGTTCGCGGAGCTCCAGGACCCCGTCCCCGCCACGGCGGTCAGTCGGGCCGGGGACGGCCGGGATGCCGGGGGTGGAGGGCGCCTCGGCGGCGGGGTCGGCACCGGCGTCAGCAGTGGCACCGTCCGGGAACAGGTAGCGGCGGGTGGAGGACTCCTCGATCCCGGCGAGGCCGGCGGGAGGGCCCGAGTACAGCACGGTGCCGCCGTGGGCGCCCGCGGCCGGCCCGATGTCGACGATCCAGTCGGCGCGGCGGACGATGTCGAGCGCGTGTTCGACGACGAAGACGCTGTTGCCGGTGTCTCGGAGGGTGTGGAGGATGCGCAGGAGCGCCTCCATGTCGGCGGGGTGGAGGCCGGCCGAGGGCTCGTCGAGGACGAAGACGACGCCGAACAACTGCGAGAGCACCTGGGTGGCCAGGCGCATGCGCTGGAGTTCACCGGTCGAAAGGGTCGGCACCGTGCGGTCGAGCGACAGGTGGCCGAGGCCCAGGTCGACGAGGGGGCGCAGCCGGTCGAGCATCTCGCGCACGAGACTGTGCGTGGCCTTGATCTTCTCGGGAGGGAGCGCGCGTGACGCTTCGACGGCGGCGAGGTGGTCGGTGAGGAGCGGGACGAGCGCGTCGAGCGGGAGGGCCGAGAACTCGGTGATGTCGAGGCCCGCGACGGTGACGGCCAGTGCCGCGGACTTGAGACGGCGGCCGGCGCAGGCGGGGCAGTCGACGCTCGTCATGAAGCCGGCGGCGCGCTCGCGGTTCTTGGCGCTCTTCGAGTTCGCGAAGGTGTCGAGGACCAGCTGCTTCGCGCCGACGAAAGTGCTCATGTAGGAGGGCTTCTCGCCGGCGGCCAGTGCGCGACGGGCCTCCTCGGGTGGGCGTTTGGCATAGACGGGGACCTGCGGGGTCTCCTCGGTGTGGAGGATCCAGTTGCGGGCCTCGGCCGGGAGTTCCCGCCAGGGGACGTCGATGTCGTACCCCAGGCTCACCAGGCTGTCGCGCATCTGGGTGCCGTGCCAGGCGCGTGGCCAGGAGGCGATCGCGCCCTCGCGGATGGTGAGCGAGTCGTCGGGGACCATGCGGTGCTCGGGCACCTCGTACACGCGGCCGAGGCCGTGGCAGGCGGGGCAGGCACCGTGGACGGTGTTGGTGGAGAAGTCCTCGGCGAGGAGGGGTGGGGCGTCGTCGGGGTATGTGCCGACGCGGGAGTAGAACATGCGGACGACGTCGCCGAGCGTCGTGGCACTGGCGACGGTCGAACGGGCCGAGCCGCCGGTGCGCTGCTGCTGGAGGGCGACGGCCGGGGGGAGGCCCTCGATCGAGTCGACCTCGGGGACGCCCACCTGGTCGATGAGGCGGCGGGCGTAGGGGGCGACGGATTCGAAGTAGCGGCGCTGCGACTCGGCGTAGAGGGTGCCGAAGGCCAGGGAGCTCTTGCCCGATCCGGAGACCCCGGTGAACGCGACGAGGGTATTGCGCGGGATGTCGACGTCGACGTCGCGGAGGTTGTTCTCGCGCGCACCCCGGACGCGGACGGCGTCGCGGGGGTGGGTGGTGACCACGTTCTCACGTGCCGGAGCGGTGGGGTCGAGAGCGTGGTCGTCGGCCTCGTGCTGCATCGATGGTCCTCCTGCGTGTCGTGTCGTCCGGGTGCCTGTCGTTCGGGAGTGCGCGCTCGACAGTACCGGGCTCCGGGGCGACGGCGAATCCGGAGTACGCACAGTGGCGGATCGGAGCCGGGATTCCGCCACTGACCGTACTCTCGGCGCCGGTGGGCGAGGCGAGAAGATGCACAAAGGCCCCGGTCTCTCGACCGGGGCCTTCTGGCTGTGCGCGGAGGGGGACTTGAACCCCCACGATCACTAATTGGATCACTAGCACCTCAAGCTAGCGCGTCTACCAATTCCGCCACCCGCGCTGGCAACGAGTAATACTCTATACGTCCCGATGAACGGCGGGCAAATCCCCGGAGGGTGATCTGGGACACCACGGGTTCACTCGGTGGTCACAGCGCGATCGACTGTTCGCAGATCATCGACCCGGGCGGGCGAGACCTGTGATCCACGAACACTGGATGCGGCCGTGAACACTCGATGCAGGCTGCACGCCTCCGGCTCATGAGTGCGAGGTGAGTGGCGGCGTCCGACGTCGGACGTCGGAGGTGCCACTGAGCTCGCACTCAACTGCTCTCGGGACGCCGCCAGGCACCCGGGAACCGACGAGACGACGAGGGCCCCGGTCTCTCGACCGGGGCCCTCGTCCTGCAGTGCCTCATGCGGCGACCGCACACTGTGCGCGAAGGGGGACTTGAACCCCCACGACCACTAAATGGGTCACTAGCACCTCAAGCTAGCGCGTCTACCAATTCCGCCACCCGCGCAGGATGGCCGCTCGGAACCGATGCCTCACGTCACCCGCAGCCCCGCCGATCTCTCGATCGAGGACTCCGGTCTTCGTGCTCACCGCTCCTGGCGACGCATACGAGATTACACGGATGGAAGTACCGCCTCCAAACCGGAGGGCGGTGATCTACGACACCTCGATGCCGGCCACGTGAGACACGACGTGCGGCTTCCCGTTCTTCGGGTTCCAGACGGCGTAATCCCTGCTCAGCGGCCCACCGGACGCGGAGTCCGAACCGGTGCTCGCGGCATCCGCCACCCCGGTCCCCCGCCCCACGGCCGACCACGACCCGAAGGCTACGGTCGCCGGCAGCACGACCGGCTTGGCGAACTGCACGGTCCACTCGAAGGCGTCCGGCAGTGCACCGCTCGCCTCCAGTCCGCGGGCCGCGGTGTAGACGCCGTGGGCGATCGTCCGCGGGAACCCGAAGGCCTTGGCTGCCACCGAGTTCAGGTGGATCGGGTTGTGGTCACCGGACACCGCGGCGTACCGCGGGCCGATCTCCGGCGCGAGCTTCCACAGCGCGTGCGGCACGTCCGGCGCCGTGAAGTCGGTCCTCTCCCCCGGCAGCGCGGGTGCCACGCCGGGCAGGGTCGTCCCCTTGGCCAGGTAGGTGACGACCTCCTCGAAGACGGTCTCCCCCGCCCCCGAGGAGCCCTGCCCTCCGGCACCGTCCGCGACCGCACCCTCACGCACACCCGTCACCTCGAGGGTGACCGTCGTGCCCTTGGGGTGCTCGCGCAGTCGCCCGAGCTTCACGTCCACCCGCACCGTGTCCCCGATGGAGACCGGCCGCAGGTGCCGGAAGGTGTTCTCCACGTGGACCATGCCGAGCACCGGCAGCGGGAATCCGGGATCCGTCATGAGCCGCATGCCCGAGGGGAACCCGAGCACGTGCAGGTACGCGGCCGGCACCCGGTCCTGCACGCGGGCACCGAGCACACGCTGGAACCCGGCGACCGCCTCGGCGGCCATGTGATGGGTGGTCGTCACCGTGCGCGAGGGCGTGTGCGCACTCGACTGCTTGCGTCCGCCGGGCAGCACGCCGCGGATCGCGCGGGCGTAGACCGGCAGCATCGACGTGTCCATGTCAGGCCCCCACCATGTTCTGGCCGCACACCCGCAGGGTCCGGCCGTTGATGCCGGCGGCGGCGTCGGAGGAAAGGAAGGCGATCGCCTCGGCGACGTCGACCGGGTGGCCGCCCTGCTGCAGGCTGGAGAGCCGGCGCGCCACCTGCCGGGTGAGTGGCGGCATCTTCGCGGTCATGTCGGTCTCGATGAAGCCCGGTGCCACGGCGTTGACGGACCCGCCGCGCGCGGCGAAGTCCGGGGCCGCTGCGGCCACCATGCCGATGAGCCCCGCCTTCGAGGCCGCGTAGTTCGACTGCCCGCGGTTGCCCGCGATGCCCGAGGTCGAGGCGAGCGACACGGTCCGCGGCGCCGTCCCCCAGGCGTCGAGCTCGGTGAGTCCCGCATTGATCCGCAGCTGCGCCGCGAGGTTGACCTCGAGAACGGAGGCGAACCGGTCGGTTTCCATGTTCGCGAGCATCTTGTCCCGCGTGATCCCGGCATTGTGCACGAACACGTCGATCGGGGCACCGGCCGCCTTCGCGATCACCTGGGCGGCGTCCTTCCGCGTGATGTCGAGCTGCACGGCCCGCCCACCGACGCGGTTCATGGTCGCCGCGAGTGCCTGGCCCGCCATCGGCACGTCGACGCCGATGACACGGGCACCGTCGCGGGCCAGGGTCTCGGCGATCGCCGCGCCGATCCCGCGTGCGGCACCGGTGACGACGGCCAGGCGCCCGCCGAGCGGGCCGTCCTCGCCGGTCGCGGCGAAGGCGGCACGGCCGATTGCCGCACCCGCCTCGGACGGTCCTGCCTCCGAAGAGACGGTGAGGAACTGGCCCGACACGTAGGCCGACTTGGCGGACATGAGGAACCACAGCGCGCCGAGCACCGAGGGGGCGTCCGCGCCCACGCCGTCGAGCACGATCCCGTTCGCCGTGGCGCCGGACCGCATCTCGTGCGCGAGCGACCGTGTGTAACCGATGACGCCCTGCCGGACGGCGTTCGCCCCCGGGCTCACGGCCTCTGCCACCGAGGCGCCCTGCACGTCGGACACCCCGCGTGCTTCCCCGCCCCCGGCGGACCCGGCGGCGACACCGTGGGCTGCGTCGGACAGCGTGATGACGCGGGCGCACCGCGCCAGGTGACGCAGGGATCCACCGACGGCGACGGCGGTCTCGGTCATCGCGGCAGGGTCGTCGAGCCCGTCGAACCCGGCGATCACCGTGCCGTATCGTTCGGACCCGGTCACGTGCCGCCGGACGTCGAAGTCGTTCTCCAGCAGCACCTGCGCCAGGTACTCGGCACCCGGTGTGGCCCCGAGGACGAGGACGGGTGCGTCGAGGAACCCGCCCTTGGGGTCCGCCGCGTCGAACCGGCGCAGCGGGACGGGAGCGGGCAGGCCGAGCTTCTTCGTCACGGTCCCGAGCGGGCCGTTGACGAGGTCGAGGTAGGTGTCCTTCACCGACATGTCACACCCCCTCGACGATCGCGGCGAGGCCCTGGCCGCCGGCGGCGCAGACGGACACGAGGGCCCGCTTCTTGCCGGTCTCCTTGAGGTGCTTGGACACCGAGGCGATGATCCGCCCGCCGGTCGCGGCGAAGGGATGGCCGGCGGCCAGCGAGCTGCCGAGCGGGTTGAGCTTGTCCCGGTCGACGGAACCCAGCGCCCCGTCGAGGCCGAGCTTCTGTGTGCAGAACTCCTCGGACTCCCAGGCCGCCAGGTGGCTGAGCACGGTGCCGGCGAAGGCCTCGTGGATCTCGTAGACGTCGAAGTCCTGAAGCGTCAGGCCGTTGCGGGCGAGCAGACGCGGAACGGCGTAGGCCGGGGCCATGAGCAGGCCCTCCGCGCCATGCACGTAGTCGACCGCGGCCGCCTCGGCGTCGACGACCTCGGCCCAGGGCTCCAGGCCGTGGGCGGCGGCCCAGTCCTCGGAGCCGAGCAGCACGGTCGCCGCACCGTCGGTGAGCGGGGTCGAGTTGCCGGCGGTCATCGTCGGCTCGGCGGCGAGCTTGGTGCCGAAGACGGGCTTCAGCTTCGCCAGGGACTCCGGCGTGGAGTCCGGGCGCAGGTTCGTGTCGCGGGTGACGCCCAGGTAGGGGGTGACGAGGTCGTCGAAGAACCCGGCGTCCCAGGCGGCGGCGAGCTTCTGGTGGGAGGCGGCGGCCAGTTCGTCCTGGGCCTCGCGGGAGATGCCCCAGGCGGCCGTCGTGATCGCCTGGTGCTCGCCCATCGACAGGCCGGTACGGGCCTCGCCGGTGTCCGGGGCCTGCGGTGCCAGGTCGGCGGGACGCAGACCTGCCAGGGCCTTGAGGCGGGCCGGAACCGTACCAGCGCGCGAGAGTTCGAGGAGTGCGGCGCGCAGCCCCTCGCTCACGACGATCGGGGCGTCGGAGGTGGTGTCGGTGCCGGCGGCGACGCCGGACTCGATCTGTCCGAGACGGATCTTCTGGGTGATCTGGACGACCGCCTCGAGCCCGGTGGCGCAGGCCTGGCCGAGGTCGTAGGCGGGGGTCTCCGGGGACAGTGCGGAGCCGAGGACGGACTCACGGGTGAGGTTGAGGTCCTTGGTGTGCTTGAGGACGGCGCCACCGGCGACCTCACCCAGGCGCTCCCCGGCCAGGCCGTGCCGGGCGACGAGGCCTTCGAGGGCGCTCGTGAGCAGGTCCTGGGCGGAGGCCTGCGAGTACTGCTTGTTGGAACGTGCGAACGGGATGCGGTTGCCGCCGAGGACGAAGGCCCGGCGTGTACCGGTCTGCTGGGGTGTCATGAGGCAGACAATACCTGATACCCTCCGTCACATGAAACCTGTCACACAGGACGGTCGCTCCACCCGGTGGGAGAAGCACCGCAAGGAACGCCGTCGGGAACTCCTGCGGTCCGCCCGGGCCGTCATCGACACCCACGGACCGGACGCCCCGATGGACGCCATCGCGCTCGGCTCCGGCACCGCGAAGACTGTGTACTACCGGTACTTCGGTGACCGCCGCGGCCTCCAGACGGCCATGGGCGAATGGGCCATGTACGTCATCCGCCGCGAGCTGGAGGAAGCGAGTTCCGAGGCGCCCACCCCACGGGAGTCCCTGCGCGCCATGGTCTGGGCCTTCGCCCGCCTGGCCGAGGGCTCGCCGTCCGTCTACCACTTCTGTGACACCGCCGTCGCCGCGACCGCCGACGAGGCCGGCCGCGACTTCTTCGAGGCCCTCACCACGCTGTTCTTCGAGCGCCTGGAGCTGCCCGACCACGAGTCCCTGTGGGCCTACGGCGCGCTCGGTTTCATCCGCACGTGCACCGAGAAGTGGCTCGACTTCCCCGCCGACATCGACCGTTTCGTCGACTCGGTGACCACCTGGGTGTGGGACTCCCACCCCCGCTCCGCCGACGACGAGCACCTGTCCGCCGCCGAGGCGCCTTCCACTCCCGGCGCCGCCGTGGCGGGCACCGAGCCCGCGGGTGCTGCCGACCCGGCAGGCGCCTCGACCCCTACCCCGCACCGTTCCCCCGAGGAGGACGCATGACCGACCGTTCCGCAACCCGTTCCGCACAGACCAGGCAGCCGGCCGACCCGCGGCTGCTGCAGGCCGTCCTCGACGGCGACTGGGCCTCATACCGCGCGGAGGGCCGCACCTACGTCGAGCGCGAAGGGTTCGTCATCGACGAGCACGCGGCCCTGCCCGAGCTGCGTGAGCAGACGCTCGCCGGCGTCGAGGCGCTCGCGCGGACCGGCCAGCCCGTCCGTCCCCTGCCCGAGGACCTCGGGGGCGAGAACCAGCACGCCGGGTACGTGGCCGGGTTCGAGGAACTCGTCGCCGCCTCGCCGAGCATCCAGATCAAGGCGGGTGTCCAGTTCGGCCTGTTCGGCGGGGCGATCCAGCACCTGGGCAACGCGGAACAGCACCGGAAGTGGCTGGTGCCGACGGCCGCCGGTGAACTCCTCGGTTCCTTCGCGATGACGGAGATCGGGCACGGCTCGGACGTCGCCTCGGTCGCGACGACCGCCACCTACGACGAGGAGTCACGGGAGTTCGTCGTCCACACGCCCTTCCGGGCCGCGACGAAGGAATACATCGGCAACGCCGCCGTCCATGCGCGGGCCGCCGTCGTCTTCGCGCAGCTCGTGACCCGCGGGGTCAACCACGGTGTCCACGCGTTCTTCGTGCCCGTCCGCACCGAGGACGGCGAGCCGATGCCGGGTGTGCGCATCGAGGACGACGGCCACAAGGGTGGTCTGCGGGGCGTCGACAACGGTCGTTTCGCCTTCGAGAGCGTGCGCATCCCGCGGGAGAACCTGCTCGACCGGTACGGCCAGGTGGCCGAGGACGGGACCTACACGTCGTCGATCGAGTCGCCCGGTCGGCGCTTCTTCACCATGCTCGGCACCCTCGTGCAGGGGCGGGTCTCGCTCGACGGCGCCTCGACGGTGGGCGCCAAGCTCGGTCTCGACATCGCGCTGCGGTACGCACAGGAACGCCGCCAGTTCACCGCGGCGAAGGAGACGGAGGAGGTCGTCCTCCTCGACTACCAGCGCCACCAGCGTCGGCTCATGCCGCTGCTCGCGCGGACCTGGGCGAACGCGGTGGCACACGACGACCTGCTCCACAAGTTCCAGGACGTGTTCTCCGGGGCCGACGACTCCGACGAGGCGCGCCAGGACCTGGAGACCCTCGCCGCCGGCTTCAAGGCGCTGAGCTCCTGGGACGCCCTGGAGATCCTCCAGGAGTGCCGCGAGGCATGTGGCGGTGCCGGGTTCATCTCGGAGAACCGGATCACCGGGCTCCGCCAGGACCTCGACATCTACGCGACCTTCGAGGGCGACAACACCGTCCTCCTCCAGCTCGTCGGCAAGCGCCTGCTCGGTGACTACGCGGCGGAGCTGCGGCACCTGGACATCGGTGGAGTCGCACGGTTCATCGGCACGCAGGCCGCCGAGCACTCCCTCTACCGGTCCGGCATCGCGAACGTGGGGCGCACGATCGGTGACGTCTTCACGCCGCTGCTCAACACCAAGCGGATCCGCTCGGGCAAGCTCCAGGAGGCGCTGCTCGAGAGCCGCGTCGACTCGATGGTCGCCGAGCTCGCCGGCAACCTCCGGCCGGCGACGAAGATGAAGCCGGAAGCGGCCGCGGACCTGGTGAACGAGAACCAGGACCTCCTCATCGAGACGGCCCGCGCCTGGGTCCACCTGCGCAAGTGGAAGGCGCTGGACCGTGAGTTCCGAGCCTTCCGCGAGGAGCACGGCATCGACGCACCGGAGACCAAGATCTTCCGCCGCATCCGTGACCTCCACGGGCTGTCGACGGTCGAGGAACACATCGGCTGGCACATCATGTACGGCCGCCTGCCCATGAGCCGTGCGCGCCAGATCGGCCCGACGATCGACCGCCTGTGCGCCAAGCTCGCCGCCGATGCGGACGTCCTCGTCGAGGCCTTCGGCTACGGCGACGCCCACCGCCGGGCCACGATCTCCACCGGCATCGAGAAGGAACGCCAGGACGAGGCACGCGCGTACTTCCGGAAACTCCGCGCGGATTCGGACGCCCCCGTCGATGAAAAGGTCCTCTACAAGCGGCGCCAGGAGGCGAAGAAGAAGCGCTGAGGCGCAGAAGCGAAATCACGGCCGGCCGTGCGGATCACGAGTTCTGAAACACGTGATCTGCACGGCCGGCCGTGATCTCGTCTGGCCCCGCGTGTCAGCGACGGGACGTGGCGTTGAGGAAATCTCCGATGTGGTCGGTGAGTTGGGCGGTCTCCGTGAGGAACCCGTCATGGCCGGCCCAGGAGGGGATGATCGTCGGCTTCGGTGACCCCGGGAGGGCCGCGCCGATCTGCGCCACGTGCCCCGGGGTGTAGAGGCGGTCGGAGCTGATGGAGAGCAACTGAACCTCGGCGGTGACGGTGCTCAGTGTCTCGGCGAGGTCGGCGGACCGGCCGCGGCGTACGTCGTGGTCGCGCAGTGCACCAGTGAGGACGCGGTAGGATTCGGCGTCGAACCGGTTGACGAGCTTGCGTGCCTGGTGGTCGAGGTAGCTCTGGATCGCGTAGTAGGACTCCCCCTCCCTGTGCGGCGGGGTGGGGTCCTGGAGGTCGTTGCCGAAGCGGTGGTTGAGCTCGGCGTCGGCCCGGTAGGTGAGGTGCGCGATCTGCCGGGCGATCCCGAGACCCGTCTCCGGGAACCGGCCGAGCGCGCGGTAGTCGCCGCCGCAGTAGTCCGGGTCGAGCTCGATCGCGTTGATCTGGGTGTGCGCCCAGGCGATGTGGTCGGCGTCCGAATAGGCCGGGGCGGCGAGGACCGTGAGCTTCTCGACGCGTTCCGGTGCGGTGACGGCCCATTCGAGGGAGCGTGCGCCGCCCATGGAGCCGCCGATCACGGCGTGCCACCGGTCGATGCCGAGCAGGTCCGACAGGGCGATCTCCGCGTGGACCATGTCGCGGATCGTCACGTGCGGGAACCGGGAGCCGTAGGGCAGGCCGTCCGGATGGGCCGACGTCGGGCCGGTGCTGCCGTTGCAGCCGCCGAGCGCGTTCGTGCACACGACGAACCAGTCCTCGGTGTCGATCCCGCGTCCGGGCCCCACGAGCTCCTCCCACCAGCCCGGCGCGAACCCGCCGGGGTGCTCGGCCCGGGCGGGCTCCTCGACGCCGCTCGTCACGTGGGAGTCCGCGGTGAGCGCATGCTGGATCAGCACGGCGTTCGACCTCTCGGCGTTCAGGGTCCCGAAGGTCTCGTAGGCCAGGGTCACCTCGTCGAAGACGTACCCGGACTCCAGCCGGAAGTCGGGGATCCGCGCCGTGTGCGTGCGCCCGGCGGTCTTCATCATCAGGCCTGTCCCTCGGGAGCGACTGCCGCCGCGGCGGCGAAGCCCTGGTCGAGGTCGGCGAGGATGTCGTCGATCCCCTCGATGCCGACGGACAGGCGGATGAGAGCCGGGTTGACGCCGGACTTCTCCTGGGCGGCGGCGTCGAGCTGCGAGTGCGTGGTCGAGGCCGGGTGGATGACGAGCGAGCGGGTGTCGCCGAGGTTCGCCACGTGGGAGTGGAGGTCGAGGGCGTCGACGAAGGCGACTGCGGCGTCGTGACCACCGAGGATGTCGAAGGACAGGACCGAGCCGACGCCCTGGGGCAGGTACGTCTGCCCGAGCTCGTACCAGGGGCTCGACGGCAGGCCGGCGTAGTTCACCTTCGTCACCTGTGCGTGCGCCTCGAGGTACTCCGCGACGCGCTGGGCGTTGGCGACATGGCGCTCGATCCGGAGGCTGAGGGTCTCCAGGCCCTGGGCGATGAGGAAGGCGTTGAAGGGCGTGGCGGCCGGACCGAGATCGCGCAGGAGCTGGACCTTCGCCTTGATCCCGAAGCTCACGTTGGCGCCGAAGGGCGAGCCCGGCCCGAGGTCGCGGCCGTAGACGATGCCGTTGTACGAGGGGTCCGGGGTGTTGAAGCCGGGGAACCGCTCGGGCTCGGCTGTGAAGTCGAAGGTGCCCGCGTCGACGATGACGCCGGCGATCGCGGTGCCGTGGCCGCCCAGGTACTTGGTGGCCGAATGGACGACGACGTCCGCACCGTGCTCGATCGGGCGGACGAGGTAGGGCGTCGCGAGGGTGTTGTCGACGACGAGCGGGACGCCGGCGGCGTGGGCGGCATCGGCGACGCCCCGGATGTCGAGGACGTCGGAGCGGGGGTTCGAGACGGTCTCCGCGAAGAACAGCTTGGTGTTCGGGAGGACCGCGGACTCCCAGGCGGCGAGGTCGGTCGGGTCCTCGACGAAGGTGACGTCGATGCCGAGCTTGCGGAGCGTGACGTCGAGGAGGTTGTACGTGCCTCCGTAGAGGCTGGGGCTGGCGACGACGTGGTCACCGGCCTCGGCGATGTTGATGATGGAGAGGAACTCCGCGGACTGGCCGGAGGCGAGCAGGAGTGCCTGGACGCCACCCTCGAGGGAGGCGATGCGCTTCTCGACCGTCTCGACCGTCGGGTTGCCGATGCGCGTGTAGATGGGTCCGAGGTCGGCGAGCGCGAACCGGTTCGCGGCGGTCTCGGCGTCGTCGAAGACGAAGGAGGTCGTCTGGTAGATCGGCAGGGCGCGGGCTCCGGTGGCGGAGTCGGGCTCCTGCCCGGCGTGGACCTGGCGGGTCTCGAAGGACTGCTGCGGCTGCGACATCGGGAGGCTCCTGGGTGCGACGGTGACGGGTGCCCCTCACGCTAGGACGCGGGGGCGAGCGCCGGGCACGGTCCGTCATGTGACCGTCACAGTCGCGTCACAAACGTCATGTTCTCCCGGAAAGGGAAGGTGCGAGGTGTGTGGCGGCGGCTGGGAGGGTAGGGCGCCTCGGCGTCACCGGAAGTTGCGGGAGCCGACGGGCACCTGCACGTCGAGGGGCACGAGCTTGTGGGCGTAGAGACTCACGACGGAACCCGTCCTCCGGCCGGCTCCGTCTGCGCCGCCGACGCCGTTCCCCTCGTCCGAGCGCTGCAGCTGGCCGGTGACGACGAGGGTGTTGCGGGTGAGCGAGACGGACCGGAACCGCTTCATGAGCCCGGGCGTGCACACGACGTTGAGCATGCCGAACTCGTCCTCGATGTTCATGAAGGTGATCCCGCTGGCCGTGGCCGGGCGCTGGCGGTGGGTGACGATCCCGGCGACGGTGATCCGTTTGCCGTCCTCGGTCGCCTGCGCGTCGGCGGTCGACAGGTAGCCGCGGGCCCGCAGTGATTCCCGCAGCTGTTCGGTCGGGTAGCCGTCGACGGTGAGCCCGGTGGAAAACAGTTCCGCGAGGGTCACGTCGAAGTCGTCCATGAGCGGCAGGGCCGGTGCGGAACTCACCGGCGAGGTGCCCGGCAGCGTGTCCGGCCCCGCCCCGGACAGGGACCCGGCGATCCACAGTGCCTGCCGCCGATCGAGCCCGAAGCACTCGAAGGCCCCCGCCGTCGCGAGTCCTTCGAGGACGGTGACCTCGACGCCGGTGCGGTGGGCGAGGTCCTCGACGCACGTGAACGGGCCACCCTCCTCGCGGGCGGCGACGATCGTCTTCGCCGCCTCCTCCCCCACGTGGCGCACCGATTCCAGTCCGATCCGGATCGCCAGTCCCCCGGTGGAGTCGGCGTCCGGCTCGAGGTCGGCGAGCACCTGCGAGGCGTTCACGTCGACGGGCCGGATGCCCACCCCGTGCCGCCGGGCGTCGGTGACGAGCGACTGCGGCGAGTAGAACCCCATGGGCTGCGAGCGCAGCAGTCCCGCGGTGAAGGCCGCGTGGTGGTAGCGCTTGAACCAGGCGGAGTCGTGGACGAGGTTCGCGAAGCTGATCGCGTGGCTCTCGGGGAACCCGTAGTCGGCGAAGGCGGCGATCTTCTCGAAGATCACCTCGGCGGTGGCGGGCTCCACGTCGCGTTCGGCGCACCCGCCCAGGAACCGGTCGCGCAACTGCGCCATCCGGCGGGCCGAGCGGCGCGAGCCCATGGCGCGGCGCAGTTCGTCCGCATCCGCCCCGCTGAACCCGGCGACGTCGATCGCCATCTGCATGAGCTGCTCCTGGAACAGCGGCACGCCGAGCGTCTTGCCCAGCGACTTCTCCAGCAGCGGGTGCAGGTACTCGACGGGTTCCTTCCCCTGCCGCCGGTTCAGGTAGGGGTGCACGGAACCGCCCTGGATCGGCCCCGGCCGGATGAGCGCGACCTGCACCGCGAGGTCGTAGAACTCCCGCGGGGCCAGCCGGGGCAGGGTCGCCAACTGCGCGCGCGACTCCACCTGGAAGATCCCGATCGCGTCCGCCCGGCACAGCATGTCGTAGACCTCCGGGTCGTCCTTGGGCAGCGCCGCCCGGTCGATCCGCTCCCCCGTGTGCCGCTCGATCAGGTCGACCATCTCGTGCAGCGCGCCGAGCATACCGAGCCCGAGCAGGTCGAACTTCACGAGGTCCATCGCCGCACAGTCGTCCTTGTCCCACTGCACGACGGTCCGCTTCTCCATCGTCGCCGGTTCGATCGGCACCACCTGCCCGATCGGCCGGTCCGCGAGGATCATCCCGCCGGAATGGATCCCCAGGTGGCGCGGGGTGTTCAGGAGGTCCTGTGCGACCCGCAGGACGGGTGCCGGGACGGGCGTGGGGCCACCCTCACCCGATCCCCGACGCAACCGGTCCGACCGTGCCCGGTCCGCGGACGAGGCGCCCTGGTCCGCGGGCGCCTCGGGAGCGGAGGTTTCCTCGAGCTCCGGGAGGGTTGACCAGCGGTGGAGGTGCTTGGAGAAGGCGTCCTGCTGGCCGGGGGCGTAGCCGAGGGCCGCGGCGGCGTCGCGGACGGCGGACTTCGCGCGGTAGGTGATGACGTTGGCGACCTGGGCGGCGCGGTCGCGGCCGTAGTGCTCGTAGACGTACTGGATGACCGGTTCACGGCGGGCGGACTCGATGTCGATGTCGATGTCCGGGTAGCCGGCGCGGTCCGGGGAGAGGAAGCGTTCGAAGAGCATGTCCTGCTCGACGGCGTCGACGGCGGTGATGCCGAGGACGTAGCAGACGGCGGAGTTCGCGGCGGACCCGCGGCCCTGGCAGAAGATGTCGTGTTCGCGGCAGTAGCGGGCGATGTCGTACACGATGAGGAAGTAGCCGCAGAAACCCATCGAGACGATCGTCGCCATCTCCTTGTCGATGACCTCCCAGGCGTGGGGGTTCGCCTCGCGGGTGCCGTAGCGGTGGAGGGCTCCGGCCGTGACGAGGTCCCACAGGTGCTGCTCCTCGGTGACGCCCGCGGGCATCGGTGCGGTGGGGAGTCCGGCGCGGGCGGCGCGGAGGCCGAAGGCGCACTCGGCGGCGATGTGCCCGGCGTTCGCGATCGCCGTGTACCCCGCCTCGCCGAGGAAGGCGAAGCGGCGGAGCATCTCGTCGACGGAGTGGATGCGGTTGGTCGCGGCCGGGGGCAGCCAGCCGGCCACCTCGTCGAGGGACTTCCGCGACCGGACGGCCGCACGGACCTGGGCGTTGCGGTAGCGGGCGCGGGTCGCGTAGTGGACGGCGTTCGTCGCGACGGCCGGGACCCCGTGGGCGGCGGCGAGATCGGCGTACAGGCGCAGGCGTTCGTCGTCGGTGGGCAGGCCCTGGTGGGTGAGTTCGACGGCCAGGTTGTCGGCGCCGAACAGGTCGATCGCGGACGCGAGAGAGGCGGCTGCGGAGGTGGGGTCCGGGGTGGTGGGTGTGGAGGAGGTGGGTGTGCCCGAGGGTAGGGCGCCTCGGGAGCGGGTGGGTGTGGTTCCTCGTGTGCGCGCACCGGGCGCGGCCGCGCCGGGTGTGAGGGTGAAGAGGCCCTTGCGGCAGCCGGTGAGGATGCGCCAGTCGCCGTGTTCACGGGTGAGGGCGGCGAGTTCCTCGAGGTCGAAGACCGGGCGGTTCTTCTCCCCGCGCATGTTCGCCTCGGTGATCGCCTCCGACAGGCGCCGGTAGCCCGCGACTCCGCGGGCCAGCACGAGGACGTGGAGTGCCTGCGGGTCGACCTGGCCGGGGATCTTCTCGGTGAGGCCGACGGAGAGTTCGGCGCCGAAGACGGTGGGGAGGTCCGCCTCGGCGGCGGCGTGGGCGAACCGGACGGCGCCGTACAGGCCGTTGTGATCGGTGAGGCCGAGCCCGTCCAGCCCCGAGCGGGTGGCCGCCTCGACGAGCTCCTCCGGTTCCGAGGCGCCGTCGAGGAAGCTGAAGTCCGAGTGCACGTGCAGCTCCGCCCAGGGCGGGGTGGCGCGGGTCGGGGATGTGGAGGTGTGGCCCGGGTTTCGCGGAGTGGGTGCGGGAGTGCTCGCCGTGTCGGGGGTGGTGGGTGCGCTCGGGTGGTCAGTGGGTGAGTTCCGGTGGTCGGTGGGTGAGTTCCGGTGGTCGGCCGGGTTCCCGTCATGCTTCCGGGCCGACGCCGTGTCGGCGTAGCGGTCGCGCCGGGCCCAGGCGGGTGCGTCGGAGCCGTTCGCCTCCGGGTCGGTGGGCGGGTGGTCCGGAGTCGGGTGGTCTGGTGCGGGAACCGGATCGTCGACGTCCTCCGGGAGTTCGGGTGAGTCCGCATACCGGCTGCGACGGTCGGAAGCACCGGGCCCCACGGAGACGGGTGCGGGAGCGGGCCCCGGCGTGGGTCCCGGTGTGGGAGCAGGTGCGGCCGGCGTGGCGGGGTCGTCCTCCGCATGTCGTTGGTTTGACCAAGGAGTATTCGGGGTGCCACTCCCCCGGGTGCTCTCTCCTCTGACCTCCTCGGCGTTCGACTCACCGTGGACCCGGTCAGCAGCACCGCGCTCCCCTTCAGCACTCCGCTCGGCGAGGAACGCGCGCAGTGCCTTCTTGTCGCCGCTGAGCAGTGAGAGTTTCTGCGCGAGCTCCGCCCAGGGTGTGCGCGGGTTGTTGAATCCCATGTCTCCTCGTCCTCCCTGCCTGTGCTCGTCACCTGCCTGCGCGAACCGTCCGTGCCCGCGATTCGACCGTGCGCAGATTGGCGTCGTGCGGGGTCTGAAACGCCGATCTCCGCACACTCGATTTCAAGGTCCCGCCCAGCGATCGCCCCTCACTCGTACCGCCCGACGAGGTACCACTCCCCTTCCTCCTTGCACAGCAGGAAGGCGTGGCCGTCCTCCGTGACGACCTGGATCCGCACGCGGTACTGCGCCACCGCCTCGTCCCACCAGCCGGATTCGACCGGCCAGCTGCCGGACCAGGCCGTGACCCGCGCGGAGAACCGTGGCCGCCCACCGCTCGCCGGTGCCCGCAACAGAGCCGGTGCCGCATCGAGTCCCGCCGGACGCGCGACGACCGACACCCCCTGGGCGTCGAGCAGGTCCACCGGGGTGCGTTCGACGAGCGTCGGCCGGGGCGCAGGGATGTCCCCGGGCCACGGCGCCCCGGGATCCCGCACCGCCCGAGGCGCCTGCTGCCACGGCGTCCACAGTGCGGTCTCGTCGGGGTCGCGCCCACCCTGGAGCGAGGGGACGAGCACCGTCTCCGCGCCGTAGAGCCCCTGGATCCTCTCGAGCGTGTGCGCGATCCGCCCCGGCCGTTGGTCGAACAGGCTCTCCTGCGTCCGCAGCGGCGCGACGAGCTCCGCCGCGACGAGCGTGATGAGCGCGATCCCGTCCTCCGCGGGTTCACCGGGATCGGCGCCGTCACCCTCCAGAAGGCTCCCCTGCCCGGGGACCTGTGGTGGCCGGCCCGAACGTCCGGGACCCCCGCCGACGGGGGCAGGACCCCCGGCCTCCGGGGAACGCCCCGCTCCCGGTGCACCGCCCCGCCCCCGCGCCGGACGCAACCATCCCTCCGACTGCCAGCGCAGGCGGTCGGCGACGGCGGTCTCGCTCATCTCCTCGATCCGCCACGTACGGGTCTGCTCCTCGCCGGTGGTCGACAGCAGGCCGATGCTCACGTGTGTGCACACCAGCCCGTCCGCGCGCACACCCCGGAACAGGTCCCCGGCGAGCGACCGCGCGTGGAAGGACAGCACGTCGCTCCGGCCGGTGGGCGGGTCCACGGCGACCTCGACGCGGTGCTCGCGTGCCCGCACGTGATCGACGGGGATCCGGTCCTCGTGTCCCGCGGCCAGTCGGTGTGCCCGCGTGCCGACCTCGCCGAACCGCCCGGACACCTCGGACTCCGGCAGAGCGGCGAGGGTCCCGAGCGTCCGCAATCCCAACCTCTCGAGCAGCGGCACGAGCTCGCCGAAGGACACCGGGTCGACCTCCTCGAGCACGGTCGACGGCAAGGGCGCGAGGAACTCCGCCGTCGCCCCCGGTGGCACCCGTGTGGCCGTCCGCGAGGCGAGCAACGCACCGAATCCCGTGTCCGCGACGCCGGGGAAGAACTCCCAGCCCGTCGCGTCGGTGAGACCGGTGAGGAGGTGTTCGGTGGCGGCCGCCTCGTCCGCGTGGGTGTGCTGCAGGGACGTGACGGGCATGCTCACGACACCCGGCTCCACCAGGGAGAACCGCGCGACGAGGGATTCGAGCACCCCGATCCCCTCGGCGAACACCCGGTGGTCCCGATCGGTGTCCTGCGACAGGACCTGCAGGTCGGGGCAGCGCAGCTGGGCGGCCCGCTTGTTGAGCCCGATCCCCACGCCGGCGGCGCGCGCGGGACCGTTGCACGCGCGGATCCGCCCCGCCCGCAGGATCGCCACCGGCGCGAGGGGATCGAGCCCGAGCGCCCGCACCGCGGCGACCGTCGGCCAGTCCGGCACGGCGAGGACGAGCGTGCGCGTCATGGTCGCACCCCCGCCGCGGTCTCCTCGGTGGGCACGGTCTCCTCGGTGGGCACGGTCTCCTCGGTGGGCACTGCCGCGCCGGATGCGGTCGCGGTCGGCGCCGCCCCGGTGAGTGCCGTGATCGTGGCGACGGGCGCCTCGTGAGCGGTACCGCCGGTCGGTCCCTCCGCTCCCGAGGTGCCCTCCCCTCGAGCATCCGCCGTACCCTCCTCCGCCGGGCCGTCGCCCGGGAGATCCGCGCCGGTGGGGTCTCCATCGGCCTGGTCCTCGTCCGAGTCGGGCAGCACGCCCGTTCGCCCACCTTCCGGGATCGGCAGCGCGATCACCTGTGATTCCGCTCCTTTTCGTTCCGGTTCCGTGCGTGGAATGGCCGGGGTTCCACCCTCTGTACGGTCGTCCCCTGCCTGCCCGTCCGTGTCGGGGAGTGGCAGGGGGACGACGTCCGCCGATGCACCGGAGCCCTCCTCCGGAGCGGCAGGAGAGGAGTGGGTGGGGACGGGGCGGAGGACGCCGGGAGAGC
The DNA here is from genome assembly GCF_040212315.1 of Brevibacterium litoralis. NCBI lineage: Bacteria > Bacillati > Actinomycetota > Actinomycetes > Micrococcales > Brevibacteriaceae > Brevibacterium > Brevibacterium litoralis. Next base: position 44,627 of record NZ_JBDIUY010000019.1, read on the forward strand.
GACGTCCGGGCAGGGAGTGGTCCGGTTGCGTCGGGGCAATGGTCAGGGCGCCTCGGGAGCGGGTGAGGGACTCGACGCGGCCCGAAGGGCCCGGCAGGAGCAGTGTGTGGGAGCCCGTGCGGGAGCCGTGGACGGCGACGCGGCAGCCGGAGAGGCGCCCGTGGCCGGCCTGCGCGCCGTCCCAGCCGAGGGCGGTGGTCGAGAGCTGTTCGGTGCTGCCGGCGAAGGGGTCGAGCGAGACGAGCGTGGCGCGGCGTTCCCGCACCTTGGCGGCCAGGCGGCTGCGTTCGGTGGGGGTCGTGCGGTAGCGCGGGCGGACGAGGAGGACGTCGAAGGACTCGACGAGGACGGAGGTGACGCGCAGCCATTCGCGGTCGGGGGTCGCGACGGACACGAAACGGTCGAGGTCGACACCGAAGTCCGCGATCGAGGCGGACGACAGCGCTCCGAGGCCGACGGTGCAGACCCAGCGGTCCTCGTGGGTGAGGGCCGCGACCGAGGCGAGAGCGAGGGACACCGCATGGTCCCCCGTGACCTGCAGGATCTCCCCGCGTGGGAGCCCGCCCCGGGAGTAGACGGGGCGCAGGGGCGCGTCCACGGGGTGGGGCGCGATCCCGGAGGCCAGTTCACTGGCCGTCCGGACACCCGTGAGGTGGGTGAGCTGCTGCAGGGCGTCGACTGACATGCACCCATTATCGAACTGGTGTTCGAAAGTGGCAAGTGTGCAGGTGGCAGGGTGTGCGCCTGTCGCATTCGGCGTCATCCGGCAGGAAAGGTCGAAACTTTTTCGAACACGAGTCTTGTGTGCCCATATGCATATGGCTAAGCTGGGCGTACTTCCCCACGCAGGCGCGGTCGAACACGACGGAGTGTTCGACACGGTTCGAATTCTGTTCGAACACTGTTCGACACGGTCGCCGGCACTGTCCGAACAACGGCGTTCGAACAGCACGTGACACGTCGAACCCGACACGGCGCTCCACGGGAAGGAGGTGACAGGCACATGGCACGACACGAAGGCTCGACCACCGGGACGACCGCAGGCACAGGAGCAGGAGCCGGTACGGGACGACGCACGGACGAGGCGAACCCCGGGCTCGAGGACGCGCAATTCCCCACCCTCCTCACCGACCACGACGAGGACCTCATCACACGCAGGCTCCCGGAACTGACCACCGCACTCGACCACATCCGGACCCTCACCGAGGACATCACGAGCGGACACCGTCCCCTCGACCCCGATACCGCCACCGCCGGACTCGCAGGCCTCGAACAGCTCACCCGCCGAGCCCAGGCCCTCACCCGTGATCTGACCGCCGTCCTCCTCCACGAGGACGTCCCGGCCCACACCGGCGCCAAGAACACCCGCGACCTGCTCACCTCGAAACTCAAACTCTCCGGCTGGGAAGCCGGCCGCCTGCTGAAGAACGCCGACGCCCACGGACACCGCCGCACCCTCACCGGTCAACGCCTCGCACCCCGCCGACCCGAGGTCGCCTCCGCCCTCGCGGCAGGCACCATCTCCAGCGCCCAGGCCGAGGAGATCACCCGCACCCTCGATGCGATCCCGCCTGCCGTCGAAACCGTCCACGGACCGGCCCTCGAACACCTCCTCGTCACCCAGGCACCCGGACTACGCGTCACCGACATCCGCACCGCCGGCGCCCACGCCCTGGCCTACCTCGACCCCGACGGCAGCGCACCCGACGAGACGGAACCGACCGAACCCTACGGACTCGTCCTCACCCGACAGAAGAACGGTGACTGGCGACTCAAGGCCTACCTCGACGACATCACCGGCGCCCTCCTCGACGCCGAACTCACCGCACGAGAAGTGGAAGGCACACCGACTGAAGACGCCGAGACTCGGGACTTCACCGACCCGCTCCCGCCGACCGGCCTCCACCCCGACGGGACACCCACGGACGTCCGCACCCCCATCGACCTGCGGTACCGGCAGCGGAAGAACCTCGACCGCCTCCGGCACATCCTCCGCACCCACGCCGGGAACCGGCAGGCAGCCGGAGCCGCGATCGGCCTCGTCATCACCACCGACCGGACCACGATCGAACGGCAGAAAGGCCTGGCGACCACCGGATCCGGTGACACCGTCCGGCTGGAACACCTCCTGGCATCCGACTCCCCGTGGGTCGACACGCTGCGGATCGACGAGGTCCGCACCGACACCCGCACCCGCACATCGAGTCTCGTCACCGCCGGCCGGTTCGCGACCGACACGATGGTCCGGGCTCTCACCGCCCGGGACCAGGGATGTTCCTTCCCCGACTGCTCGAGTCCTCCCTCGGCGTGCGATTCACACCACATCATCCCGTGGGTGAAGGGCGGACCGACCGACCACTGGAACCTCACCCAGGCCTGCGGGTATCACCACCACCATCACGAGCGCCTCGGATGGGAAGCCGTCATGCTCCCGACAGGGATCGTCGCGTGGCGGCCCCCGGAATCCCAGGACCCGCTCCGACGACCCGTCATCCACGCGAAATACCGGACCCGACACCTCATCGCGCAGCGACTGGCGGCCGGGACAACAGACAGGGCTCCGGCCGGACCCGCAGGCGGACCGACAGGAGGGGACTCGCCGGGAACGAGCCCGATGGGTGAGCGGAGTCCAGGAGCCCTCCCGGACAGTGGACGTACTCTCTCCGAGGGACAGGCGAGCGAGGGACAGGCGAGCCTGCCTCTCGACGGGACCGGTGTGCCCACACCCGTCCCGGGCCACTCCCCCGGCGACCGAGCCAAGATCGCCGACCAACTCGCCTTCCAGAAACGCCGCCGCCAAGCACGCGAAGCCGCCTACCGCCGACGCGAGGAGAGCCGCCGCCAGGCAATGGTCGCACCCTTCTGACGCAGACTCGACGAGCTCTGATCGGGACGTCGTCACGCCTCCGCACGAATTGCACGCTGGCCCCGCCCATAGGCGGCCGGACTCCGACCGATGACGGCGGTGAACTCCCGGATCAGGTGGGACTGGTCGGAATAACCGAGTTCGGCCGCGACATCGGCCCAGTCGACAGCTGCGCCGTCCCGGGCACGTTCGGCGGCGTCGAGGAGCCTGTACCTGCGGATCACCCAGGTCGGGCTCACTCCTGCGAAGGAGGCGAACTGCCGCTGCAACGTCCGAGGTGTCACTCCGGCGATCGCGGCCAGTTCCTCCACCCGCCGGATCGAACGGTCGTGTTCGGCGATGTCCGCGATCCGTGATACCTCCCGGGCGATCGGGATCCGTCGCGGATCGGCACGGTCGAGTGCCCGGCCGAGGGCGTCGACGAGGGCTCCAGCCGCCGAGGCGCTGCGCTCGTCGGAATCCGTGCCAAGTGCCCCTGCCCTGGGAGCAGGGTCCGACTCCGACACAGGGTTCGACCCCGGAAAGCGCGCCTCGGCGATCGCATGGGACAGTGCTGCACCGTCGATGCCGAGGACGTCGTCGACCGACAACACCCGGTCGTTGAGGTCCCCTACCCGGTCGATCCAGGCACCGAAGCCACCCGTGGTCGTCTTCACCGCGAGATTCCACCCTGAACCGGCCAGAAACCGCGACTGCACCCTGGTCGTCACCCCGTTGACGACGGCCCGCAAAGGGTGAGGGCCGGGTTCGTCGACGTCCGGCGGAGGTGCCACACCGACACTGATGTTCACCGCCGGACGTGAGACGACCTGCTGCCGGTGGTGCCGGGGAGCCGAGTCGGCTGATCGCTCGAACGACCATTCCACGGACCAGACGAAGTCGAGCAGTCCGTCGAACTCCGCGGGCACGGGGAACCGCCGGAAGTCGACATGGCGTCGCATCTCGGCCGGTGAGAGGATCCCGCGGGTGTCGTCATAGGCGGACACGGTCCACACGGTAGTGGATCGGCCCGGTGAAGGTTCATGTCGCAAATCTTCAATCGCGCCGTCCGACCGCCTGCCTACCGTGGAGCCATGGACACGAACCCCGCCCCGCAACATGCAATCGACCCTGCCACGATCACCACCGCACAGCTCGATGCCGTCCTCGCGGACCTCGCCGACCTCCTCGACACGATCCCGACCTCCGCCGATCCCCACCCGACCCCGTGCACCGAGTACGACCTCGCCGCGCTCCGGCAGCACGTGGTCGGATGGCTCACCGCCTTCGCCGACGGTTTCTCCTCGGCGGACAGGCACTGTTCGGACCTCGACGCCGTCACCGTCGAGGGGAATGGTGCCGGCCAGGTCCGGGCGGCGCGCGCCCGCCTCGCAGACGTCCTCCCCGAGGCGGCCTCCCGGCCGCTGTTCATCGGCGAGGTGTCCATGCCCGGCGACATGTCCCTGTCGATGATCCTCTGGGAGTACCAGATGCACGGTTGGGACCTCGCGGTGGCGACCGGGCGGCCGTGGGCACCGGCCGAGGACGCCGTCCTCGCCTCCCTCGACTTCGCACCGGCCATGCTGACTCCGGATTTCCAGGGCCCGGGCAAACCCTTCGCACCCGCCGTCGAGGTGCCCGCCGACTCCCCGGCCCTCCACCGCCTTCTCGGCCTCTCCGGCCGCGATCCGCACTGGAGTGCCTGAGGGACGGGCGCCTCGGCAGAGCGCCCGCATGACGCTGCACTACCCTCATGGGCATGGACACCCCTGTGACGGAGCGCACGGCTCCGACGGACCCCGCACCGACTGCCACGGACCCGGCCACCCCCACGGACCCGGCCCCTCCCATCGCCGACCGCGCCACCTGGCCGACCCTCGAGTCCCCCGAGGCGCTCACCGCGCTCATCGGCGAACCCTCGCAGTTGGTGAAGGACAAGGTCCGTCCGGCACTTGTCCCCGAGGACGTCGACTGGCTGGCCGCCACACCGTTCTGCGTCCTGTCGACCTCGGACGCCGACGGGAATCTGGACGCCTCGCCCAAGGGTGACCCGGCCGGCGAACTCGTCCACGTCATCGACCCGCAGACGATCGCCCTGGCGGAACGACCGGGCAACCAGCGCGCCGACGGCTACCGGAACATCCTGCAGAACCCGCACGTCGGTCTGCTCTGCATGATCCCCGGCCGCGGCGACACCCTGCGCATCAACGGCCGCGCGACCCTCGTGACCGACGCCCCCTTCTTCGACGACATGCAGGTCAAGAGCAAGCGCCCGCTCCTGGCGGTCGTCATCGACATCGACGAGGTCTTCCACCACTGCTCCAAGGCCTTCCTCCGCTCGCAGCTGTGGAAGCCGGAGACCTGGGCGCCCGAGGCGCACGTCCCCCGGCGTGCCGTCCTCGCGAACCGCCTCGACAAGCCGGACCAGAGCGTCGAGGAACTCGACGAGTACTGCGGCAAGTCCTACGAGGAGAAGCTCTACTGATGCCCGCCGTCGCCCGCACCCCGAACACTTACGCCGGAGTCGCCAACCACGCATGACCACCACACTCGTCATCGGCGCCTCCGGCTACGAGGGCCGGTACCTGGTCGCCGAACTCCACCGCCGCGGGCACACGGTCCGCGCCCTCGTCCGGGACCGCGAACGTGCCGAGGAACCCCACAGCTCGGGCGCCCCGTCGCTGGCCGGCCTCGTCGACGAGTGGCGGATCGGGGAGATCACCGATGCCGCCGTCACCGCGGACCTCGCCGCCGGCGTGGACGCGGTCGTCTCCGCCCTCGGCGTCACGACCCAGGATTCCGACCCCTGGCAGGTCGACCACGCGGGGAACCTGCAGATCCTGCAGTCCGCCGCAGGTCACGGCGCCGAGGCGTTCCTCTACCTCGGCGCGATCGGCGCGGACCGGTGCCCGGCCGAGGTCGCGAAGGCGAAGACCGCCTTCGTCCGGGACCTCGCCGGCTCACGGACCACCGGTGTGGTCGTGCATCCCTCGGGGTACTTCAGCGACATGTCGTCCGTCCTCGACATGGCCCGGAAGGGACATGTCCGAATCCTCGACCCCGAGGTCCGCCTCAACCCGATCCACGGCGCGGACCTCGCCGCCTACTGCGTCGACCGACTGGAGGAAGCACTCCACGGCCGGGGCGCCTCGGCGGCGTACTTCACGCAGGGCACGGCACTGCCCGGCTCCACCCCGACCTTCCGCGTGTACGAGGTGGGCGGACCGGAGGTCCTCACCTGGCAGGAGATCGGTGAGGCCGCCTTCGAGGCGCTCGGCACCCGCCCACGCATCTCGCGGATCCCGCGGTGGCTCGTGTCCCTCGGTCTCCGCGTGAGCGGCATGTTCTCCGCGCGGCTGGCGGACGTCGCCCGGTGGCTCGTCCACGTACTCACGCACGACGCGATCGGCGAGCGGACGGGCACCCACCGACTCCGCGATCACTTCGCCGCCGAGGCGCCCCGCACGCCCTGACGCACGCCGAGCGAGCGTGCCCTCCTCACACCAGCCCGCGGCGCTCCAGGAGGGGTTCGATCCGCGCGTCGCGGCCGCGGAAGTCGCGGTAGGCCTCCATCGGATCCTTCGATCCGCCGACGCCGAGCAGGCGCTCCCGGAACCGATCGCCGTTCCCGCGGACCAGGCCGCCGTTCTCGTGGAACCACTCGACGGTGTCCGCGTCCATCACCTCGCTCCAGATGTATGAGTAGTACCCGGCGCTGTAGCCACCGGCGAACACGTGCTGGAAGTAGGTCGAGGAGTAGCGGGTGGGCACGCTCGGTTCGTCGAGGCCGATGTCGGCCAGCGCGGCCGCCTCGAACGCGGCGACGTCGGTGACCTCGGCGGCCTGGTCGACGCTCAGTGTGTGCCAGGCCTGGTCGAGCCACGCGGCCGCCAGGTACTCGCTCGTCGTGAACCCCTCGTTGAAGGCCGCCGATGCCTGCAGCTTCTCCACGATCTCGGCCGGCAACGGTTCACCCGTCTCGTGGTGGACGGCGTAGTTCTCCAGGATCTCCGGCCACAGGATCCACATCTCGTTGACCTGGCTGGGGAACTCGACGAAGTCCCGGCGCACCGCGGTCCCCGCGAAGTGCGGGTAGGTGACCCGCGCGAACAGTCCGTGCAGCGCGTGACCGAACTCGTGGAAGAGGGTGCGCACGTTGTCGAGCGTGAGCAGCGTCGGCTCGCCCGGACCCGGCTGGGTGACGTTGAGGTTGTTGACGACCACCGGCTTGGTCCCCCGCAGCGCCGACTGGGAGACGATCGGGTTCATCCACGCCCCACCGCGCTTGGTGTCGCGCGTGTAGAGGTCGAGGAGGAACAGTCCGAGGGCGGACCCGTCGGCCTCGAACACCTCGAAGGCGCGGACCTGCGGGTGGTACCCGACGACGTCCGTCCGCTCCTCGAAGGTCACGCCGTAGAGCTTCTGCGCCGCATGGAAGACGCCGTCGCGCAGCACGCGCTCGGCCTCGAACCACGGGCGCAGGGCGGCCGTGTCGATGTCGTGCTCGGCGCGGCGGACCTTCTCGGTGTAGAAGGCCCAGTCGTGCGCCTCAAGCGCGAAGGTCTCGCTCCCCTCCTCCGCGGCCGTCGCATCGGCGATCGCCTGGAGCGCTGCCTTCTCCCGCTGCGCGTTCCGGGCCGCGGGTGCTGCGAGGGTGCGCAGGCGCTCCTCGACCGCCTCGGGCGTGCCGGCCATCTGGTCGGCGAGCACCGCCGAGGCGTGGCTGTCGTGCCCGAGCAGCGCCGCCCGCTCGGCCCGCAGCCGCACGATCTCCAGGAGGACCCCACGGTTGTCGTTCTCGTTCCCCCGGGAACCCCGCGCTCGCGAGGCGCCCAGCAGTCGTTCGCGCACCGCGCGGTTCTCCAGCGCGGCAAGGTGGGGGTGACCGGTGTAGAGGGTGAGGGACAGGACGTACGCGCCCTCGATGCCACGATCGGCGGCCTCCTGGGCGGCGGCGGACACCTCGCCCGGGGTGAGTCCGGCGAGGTCGGCCGCATCCTCGACGACGACGGCCAGGTCATTCGTGTCGGCCAACAGGTTCTTCTCGAAGGTGGTGGTGAGCGTCGAGAGCCGGCCGTTGAGATCGCTCAGACGGTCCTTGTCCGTATCGCTCAGGCCGGCGCCGGCGAGCTCCATCTCGCGGTGCCACCGGCGGACCAGGTACTGCTGCTCGGGGGTGAGGGATCCTGCCGTCGTGCCGACGTCCGTCGACGTGGCGGTGCCGCCGGTCGTGGCGGCAGCTCCGCCGGCCCGGTCACCCGTCTCCAGGCTCTCGAGGACGGTGGTGATCCGGGCGAACAATGCGCTGTCGAGCATGATCGCGTCCTCGTGCGCGGCCATGCGCGGGGCGAGTTCGGCCCCGATCGCCTGGATCTCTTCCGTCGCGTGCGCCGAGTGGACGGTGTAGAAGGCGTGGGACACGGTGTCGAGGAACGAGCCTGCGCGTTCGAGCGCCTCGAGGGTGTTCGCGAAGGTGGCGGGCTCCGGGTTCGAGGTGATCCGGTCGATCTCCGCACGGTGGTCGGCGAAGGCCTTCTCGAACGCCGGCAGGTAGTGCTCCGGGCGGATCGCCGCGTAGTCCTGCATGCCGTAAGGAAGCGTGGAGGGCTGCATCAGGGGGTTCTCCGGGGATGTCATGCCGGACATCCTATGTGGCCCTCACCACGGGGTTCACGCGGCGGGTGGCCGCGCCATGTGTGCCGGCCTCGCTATTTCCTCAAGTACCGCGGCCGCCACACATAGCGCGACGGCATCAGCGCGGGACCCCGGCGGCGCCCTCCTCCATCCGCGCCCGGGCGCCTGCGCCTCATACGCGCGCTCCTTGGTCCTGGCGGCCTGTCGATCGCCCAGGCGAAGGAGGTGGTCGCCGCGATCGAATCACCCGCCGACGACATGCTCACCGCACTCGGCACCGTCCAGCAGGCGACCTTCGACCCGGCACCCGAGGTCGACACCACGCGCGCCCGCGACCTCGTCGCCCGCGCCGGCTGGTACGTCGACCCGGCGAGTCCGGAACTCGCGCACCTGGCCCGCGCGCTCGAGGCGATCGACGACGCCGGCCTGGAGATCACCGACGAGACCTGGTCGGCCTACCTGTTCGGCATCAGCGGCATCGCTCGCGCCGAGGTCGACGGCGTCCCCGCCGATCGCGAGGCGGCACTCCGCCACGCCCTCCTCGGCACGATCCTCCTCGAGCCGGTCCTCCTCGCGCTCAGGCGGCTGGCCCACCAGCACGCCTCGGGTAGGCGCTACGGAGCGATCCCACCCGGCGGCTTCCCGCCAGGTGGCCCGGCGCAGCGCTGACCTGACACAGCGCTGACGACGAACGAGGCGTCGGGCCCATACGCACACGAGGCGCCCTCCACGTGTCATGTCACGTACAGGGCGCCTCGGGAGCGGGCCGCGGAGAACCCAGGACTCGGCCGGTGGGGCGGCATCAGACGCAGCTCAGCCGACGGTCACCTGCAGGTCGCGCTCCGCGTGGCAGCGGGCGGCTGGATGGAGCAGGGAGTTCACGCCGATCGCGTTCTCGACCGAGCGGTCGATGCCCTGGAGGACGAGCTTCTTCGCCTCGACCGCGGCGTCGACCACGGACTTGCCCGTCGCGATCCCGGCGGCGATCGCCGAGGCGAAGGAGCAGCCCGCGCCGTTGACCATCGTGTCGGAGACCTTCGGGGCGGTGAGCCGGGTGAAGGTGGTGCCGTCGAAGATCACGTCGATGGCCTGGTCGCCCGCCAGGCGGGCGCCGCCCTTGACGATGACGTTCTTCGCGCCCTGGCCGTGGATGATCCGGGCGGCCTCCTGCATGCCGGCGACGTCGGTGATCGGGTCGATCCCGGCGAGCGTGGCGGCCTCCTCGAGGTTCGGGGTGGCGACGGTGGCGTGCGGGACGAGGTTGTCGACGAACAGGTCCTTGAGGTCGACCATGGTGCCGGCGCCCTTGCACACGAGGACGGGGTCGAGGACGTAGGGCAGGTCCGTGGTCTGCAGGCGGTCGGCGAGGACGAGAGCGGTCTCGACGGTGCCGAGCATGCCGGACTTGATCACGTCGAACTCGTGGATGGCGAGGGCCGAGTCGAGCTGGGTGCGGACGACCTCGGGGGTGAAGAACTCGATCGCGTGCTCGAACTCCTTGGCCGGATCGAACGTGACGATGCACGTGATGACCGAGGAACCGAACACGCCGACCTCCTCGAACATCTTGAGATCGGCGGCGATGCCGGCGCCGCCGGAGACGTCGGAACCGGCGACGGTGAGTGCGCGAGGCGCCATGATGAGGTCCTGTTCTGTTGCTACTGGTGCTGCTGGTGACTGAGCGGGAACTACGGAATCCTACCGGCCACTGGCCTGCGACCACATGCCAGATCGACCCGATGCTGATGGGCCAGTTGCGGACGGCGGGTCGGGCGATGGCCGCAGGCCTGGCGTGGACTGCAATCTCCGTGTCATCCGCCGTACCGATGGCCGGCAGTCAGGCCGGATCGCCGGACATCGGTGCGGCACCGGGCAATGAGGTTGCGGCTCCGGCCGGGCCGGGCCTTGAACGTCGGCCGACGCGTCAGCGCCCGCCGGGGTAGCCCAGCTGCCGCCACGCCTCGTAGACGCCGAGGGCGGCCGAGTTCGCGAGGTTGAGCGAGCGGAGTCCCGGGCGCATGGGGATGCGGACGGCCAGGTCGATCCGCGGGTCGTCGAGCACCTCCTGCGGGAGACCGGTCGACTCGCGGCCGAAGAGGAGGACGTCGTCGGTGCGGTAGGACACCTCGGCGAAGCTGCCGTCGGCATGCCCCGTGAAGGCGATGACGCGGCGGCCGTCCATGCCCGCGAGCACCTCGTCGAGGGAGGAGTGGACGGACACGTGGGCCATGTCGTGGTAGTCGAGGCCGGCCCGGCGCAGCTTCGCGTCGGACAGGTCGAAGCCGAGGGGCTCGACCAGGTGCAGGTGCGCGCCGGTGAGCGCCGACAGCCGGATCGCGTTGCCCGTGTTGCCGGGGATCTCCGGTTCGAAGAACACGAGGCTCAGGCGGTGTGCGGGGACGTCGGCAGTGCCGTCCGTGCGGGTCTCGCGGGCATCGGCGGCGGCAGGTGTGAGCGGCGCAGGTGTGAAGGGATCAGAGGCGAGCGGAGAGGAATCGGTCATGAGGAACTCCCGGCGGGCGGACGTGACGAGGGTGGAGGTGCCCGGTTCGGGCCAGGGCGCCTCGGCAGCGGCGAGCGGAGACGAGGACGATGAGAGTGGGCCCCGACGCGAAGGACCCCGGACCGACACGTGAAGCACGTGCGGGTCCGGGGTCCGTCGAGGGGGTCCCGCAGGGTCAGCGCTTGCCGAAGCCCTTGTAGCGGTCCTTGAACTTCTCCACGCGGCCGGCGGAGTCGAGGATGCGCTGCTTGCCCGTGTAGAACGGGTGCGAGGCGGAGGAGATCTCGACGTCGACGAGGGGGTACGTGTTGCCGTCCTCCCACTCGATGGTCTTTTCGCTCGTCACGGTCGAACGGGTGAGGAACGACTCGCCCGAGGCGAGGTCCTTGAATACGACCGGGTGGTAATCCGGGTGGATGTCCTTCTGCATGATGTCCTTCTCTTGAATTCGTCGCAGGTGCCTGGTGCAGCCGGTGCTGCCCGCCAGTACCTGAATTCGGATGGTGACTCCCCCGGGGACCCGGCGGAACCAGCACACCACTCTACCAGTCCTAAGCTGGTGGGCATGCCTGCAGACCCCCACGACGCACCGACCGACCCCGCAGGTGTGAGCGACCTCTCGTCCGACACCCGTCTCTCGGGCCGCACCGCGTTCCCCTTCGACACCGAGGCGATCGGTGCGGGGCTCGTGTTCGGCCGGTCCGCAGCGCGGTTGTGGGAGGTGCTCGTGGAATCGCCCGCGGCGACGGCCGTCGTGCAGGCCCCGCCCGGTACGGGCAAGACGACCGTCGTGCCGCCGCTCGTCGCGAACGCGCTGGCACAGGACGCTCTGGCTCAGGAAGCGGTGGCGCAGGACGGGCAGGGGTCGGACGCCCCTGGGAGGGGCCGCCACGGGTCGCTCCCCCGGGTGCTCGTCACCGGGCCCCGCCGCGTGGCAGTGCGGGCGGCCGCCTCCCGGTTGCGTGCCCTCGCGCCGGACATGGCCGAGCGGGTGGCACACACGGTGCGTGGCGAGTCGACGCTGCGCGACGACTCGCTCGTCGAGTTCCTCACGCCCGGTGTCCTCGTGCGCAGGCTGTTGCACGACCCGGAGCTCACGGGCGTCGGGGCCGTCGTCCTCGACGAGGTGCACGAACGCTCCCTCGACACCGACCTCCTGCTGGGCATTCTCGGCGAGGTCCGCCAGCTCCGTGACGACCTGCGTCTCGTCGCCATGTCCGCGACCGTGGACGCACCTCTGTTCGCCAGGACCCTCGGCGCGAGCGGCTCCGAAGGCACTGACGGCTCCGACGCGACCCCGGACGCCGCGCCTCTCATCGATTCCGAGGACGCCCTGTTCCCCGTCGAGGTCGATTGGAAGCCCTTCTCCGGACCGCGCACCGACGAGGCGGGTGTATCCCGGGACTTCCTCCGGCACGTCGCAGGCCACGCCGTCGAAGCGCGCGCCCGCGCGCAAGAACTGTTCGGCGGCGATGCCCGGGTCGGCGGTGGCCCCCTGGCCGGCGGCGGCACCGGGGCTGATGGCGACGCCGAGTCGCCGGTCGACGCGCTCGTCTTCGTCCCCGGTGCCCGCGAGGTCGACGCGGTCGTCGCCGAGATCCGCCGACTCGACCCGGACGTCGAGGTGCTGCCCCTCCACGGCTCCCTCGACAAGGCCGATCAGGACAGGGCTGTACAAGGGCGTGCTGTACGAGGGCGTGCTGTCGGAGGGAATGCCGAACGAGGGGAAGCCGCGCGAGGGCGAGCGGACACCTCCGCCGAGGATCCCACCCCGCGGATCATCGTCTCGACGGCACTCGCCGAATCCTCACTCACCGTCCCGGGTGTGCGGGTCGTCCTCGATTCCGGTCTCGCCCGGGAACCCCGCCGGGACGCACTGCGCGGGATGAACGGGCTCGTGACCGTCTCGGCCTCGCGAGCCTCCTGCGAACAGCGCGCCGGTCGTGCCGGGCGACTGGGTCCGGGACTCGTGGTCCGGTGCTTCCCGGAGCGCACCTTCGCGGCCGCCCCGCCCTACATCACGCCCGAGGCTCGCACTGGTGACCTCACCGAGGCACTTCTCGCCCTCGCCTGCTGGGGATCCCCGCGTGGCGAAGGCCTGAGCCTACCCGAGCCCCTTCCCCCGGCCGCGGTCGAGGCCGGCGAGGCGACCCTCCGCGCTCTCGACGCCGTCGACGCCGACGGGCGTGCGACCCCGCGCGGCCACACCCTCGTCGACGTTCCCGTCGCCCCGCACGTCGCCCGGGCCCTGCTCGACGGTGCGACGCGCGTCGGAGCGGGACCCGTGGCCCGGGTCGTCGCAACACTCGCGCTCGACCTCCGGGCACCGGGCGGGGACCTGGGCGGATTGCTCCGGTCCCTCGAACGCGGCGACCACCCCGATGCGAAACGCTGGAACCGCGAGGTGAAACGGCTGTCGTCGATCGCCCGCCGGCACCTCGCCGGGGACGACCGGACGGACGGAGAGGGCGGACGGAACGGACAGGCGAGTCGGACCGGAGAGGGCGCCTCGGCGGCGGGCGGAGCCGAGGACGCACTCGCGACCGTCGTCGCACTCGCGCACCCCGGGCGTCTGGCCCGACGGGTGTCGGGGCGGGTGTTCGAGCTCGCCTCGGGGACGCGGGCCGGGCTGCCCGAGGACTCCGACCTGTTGCGGGCACTGCCGGGCGGCGCGGCGGGCACCGGTGGGAACCGGGGCACCGGTGGTCACACGAGCTCCGGCGGCGCGGCGGACGTGTGGATCGCGATCGCGGACGTGCAGCGTACCGGTGGGAACGCGGCGGCCGGGACCGGGGCGGTGATCCGCGCGGCGGTGCCGATCGAGGCCACGCTCGCGCACGAGCTCGCCGGGTCGTTGCTCCGCGAGGACGTGCAGGTGACCTTCGTGGACGGGCGGGTCCGGGCGCGGGTGGAGAAGCGACTCGGGCGGGTGGTGCTGTCCTCGACACCCACACGCCCCGACCCCGCGACCGCGCGCCCCGCCGTCGTCCGGGCGCTGCTCGCGCACACGGAGGGTGACGAGGACGGTGTGGTCGGCGAGGACAGTGTGCGAGGCGAGGACGGTGTGGGAAACGAAGGCCGTGTGCGAGGCGAGGGGCGTGCGGGTTCCTGCGGCCTCGACCTGTTGCCGTGGTCGCGGGAGGCGCGTGCCGTCCGGTCCCGCCTCGCCTTCTGCCATCGCGCGCTCGGGGACCCCTGGCCGGACGTCACCGATGCAGGGCTGCGCGCCGCGCTCGAGAGCTGGCTGGCCCCGGAGATCGATGCGCTGGCAGGCGGGACGGCCCACTCGTCGAATACGCGCTCGTCGACCACCCGCTCGTCGACGACACTCGCGTCACTCGACATCGCCGGGGCACTGCGCCGCCTGTTCCCCTGGCCCGAGGCGACCGCCTGGGACGAACTCGTCCCCGAGCGCCTCGAGGTGCCCAGTGGGTCCCGCGTGCGGATCACGTGGCCGGACCTCGACGCCGGCGGTGTGCTCGACGACCAGGCGCGGCCCGTCGTCGAGGTGAAGTTGCAGGAGTGCTTCGGGTGGGCGGAGACCCCGCGGCTGGTCGGCGGGCGGGTGCCGGTGCTCTTCCACCTGCTCTCCCCCGCCGGGCGTCCGCTCGCCGTCACCGACGACCTCGAGTCCTTCTGGTCCGGACCGTACGCCCAGGTGAGAGCCGAGATGCGCGGCCGCTACCCCAAACATCCCTGGCCCGAGGACCCCTGGACCGCCCCTGCGACGAAGAAGACCAACCGCGCCCTGCGGAAGGGGTGAGGGACCCACGGGTGAGCAATGGCACGTCCTGGTTCGCCCCGTCCCAACCCGGAATTCGCGCGGAATCAGTAGAATCGACGATCAGTCCTGCGCCGGACGGGGACCCGGATCGAACGATCGTCCGAGTGGTCCCGGCGGTGCGAACTCGCCGTCCGTGTTCCGCCGGATCACCGTGCGGACCCGTCGTACCCCAGGAGGTCATGTGAAGAAGCGCGTCGCCGTCATCGGTGCCGGTCCCAGCGGAATCGCCCAGTTGCGGGCGTTCGCCGCGGCGGAACGATCCGGAGCCGAGGTCCCCGACGTCGTCTGCTTCGAACGCCAGGCCGACTGGGGCGGCCAGTGGAACTACACGTGGCGCGCCGGGACCGACGAGTACGGCGAGCCCGTCCACTCCTCGATTTACCGCCACCTGTGGTCGAACGGACCCAAGGAGCGCATCGAGTTCGCGGACTACAGCTTCGACGAGCACTTCGGCCGACCACTGTCCTCCTTCCCGCCGCGTGAGGTGCTGTGGGACTACATCAACGGGCGGATCGAGCGCTCGGGTGTGCGGGACAAGGTGCGGTTCTCCACCGCCGTCCGCCACGTCGAGTACGACCGGGCCACGGAGACCTTCACCCTCGAGGCCGAGAACCTGCTCGATCGCTCGACGACCGTCGAGGAGTTCGACGAGGTCGTCGTCGCCTCCGGCCACTACTCCGTACCCCACTCCCCCGGGTTCGAGGGTCTGGAGACCTTCCCCGGCCTCGTCCAGCACGCGCACGACTTCCGCGGCGCCGAGCACCTGGTCGGCAAGGACCTGTTGGTCGTCGGTGGGTCGAGTTCCGCCGAGGACATCGCGCTGCAGGCCTACAAGATGGGCACGAAGTCGGTGACGATCACCTACCGCAGCAAGGAGATGGGCTACGCCTGGCCGGAGACGGTCGAGGAGCGCCCACTGCTCACGCGGATGGAGGGGCGCACGGCGTACTTCGCAGACGGCACGTCCAAGGAGTTCGACGCCGTCGTCCTGTGCACCGGCTACATCCACTCCTTCCCGTTCATGTCGCACGACATCCGCCTCAACACGACCGGCACCCTCTACGTCGATCACCTGTACAAGGGCGTGACCCTCGCGGCGAACCCGAAGGTCCACTACCTCGGCATGCAACACCAGTGGTTCACCTTCACGATGTTCGACATCCAGGCGTGGTACGTCCGGGACGTCGTCCTGGGCCGCGTCGACCTGCCGGACGAGGCGACCATGCGCGCGGACATCGCCGCCTGGCAGGACAGGCGGGACGCGCGCGAGGTCGGCAAGGGCGACCCCGTGTTCCAGGCGGACATGCTGAAGGAGATCCTGGCCGTCACGGACTACCCGGACATCGACCTCGACGCGGTCGTCAACCTGTTCCTCGCCTGGAAGCAGTCGAAGAAGGACGAGGTGACGACCTACCGCGACCAGGTGTACCGGTCGATCGTCACCGGCACGATGTCCGTGCCGCAGAGGACCGCCTGGCTCGACATGCTCGACGACACGGCCGCGGGATACCTGGCCGACCTCACCGATCCGGTCGAGGAGATGGGCCCCGGCGCCGCTCTCGGTGTCGCCGCAGCCGCCGAGGCCGCAGGTGACGCGGCGGTCGGTGCAGCGGCCGCAGGTGACGCGGCGGTCGGTGCAGCGGCCGGTGCGGGTGCCGCGACCCGGGACGACCTCGCGGCCGCCGCCGGCTGAGCGGGGTTCCGGCCCGGCGCAGTTCCGGCCCGCTGAATCGGTTTGGCCCCGTGGGATTCGCATCTCACGGGGCCGAACCGATTCACGGGGCCGGGATCGCACGACACCGACCGAGACGCTCCCCGCTCCCGAGGCGCCCTCTCGTTATCGTGGGGACATGACTTGGTCTGTACTCCCTTCATCCCTCACGACCGTGCCCGCCCGCGAGAACCCCGAGAAGGTCGCCGCTCCGGTGTCAGCCGCGCTGTCGACGCTGCCGGAGGACCTCCCGGTCCACGTCTTCGACATCGATCCGGACCTCGCCGACACCGCCGCCCTCACGGAGGCCTTCGGGCTCGAGCTTCAGCACTCGGCCAACTGCGTCCTCGTCGCCGGATCACGAGCCGGTGAGGAACGCCTGGCCGCCTGCCTGGTGCTCGCGCACACGAAGGCGGACGTGAACAAGCGCGTGAAGAAGCTCCTGGACGTCCGCAAGTGCAGCTTCATGCCGATGGACCGGGCCGTCTCCGACAGCGGCATGGAATATGGCGGCATCGGTCCGATCGGTCTGCCCGCCGACTGGCGGCTGCTCGTCGACGCGCGCGTCCTCGAACAGCCGGCCGTCGTCATCGGCTCGGGCGTGCGATCCTCCAAGATCGTCCTCCCCGGTGCCGACGTCGCCCGCCTGCCCCAGGTCGAGGTCCACGAGGACCTCGCGATCGAGATCGGCTGAGTTCCCCGGGAACTGCGCGGGCCGACCACATCTTTACCCGACCGCACAGCCGAGGCGCCGACAGCCGTCGTGTGCCTGCATGCTCGAGGCGCCTGCAGCCTCATCGCCAGATGTCGTACCGATGCCCGGCGGCCCGGCCTCATTGCCGGGCATCGGTACGGCAAACGACGGTGATGTCGTTCGACGGAGCTCAACCCAGCGGGCTCACTCCCGACCCTCCAGATACGTGAGGACCGCGCGGACGCGACGGTGATCGGGGGTGTCCGGCGGCAGGTCGAGCTTGCGGAAGATCTGCGCGACGTACTTCTCCACCGCGCCGTAGCCGACCACGAGTTCCTCGGCGATCGCGGCGTTGCCCCTGCCGGTCGCCATGAGCGCGAGCACCTCCCGCTCCCGAGGCGTCAGCCGCTCGAGCCCCGCTCGTGCACTCGGCGACAGTGCCGAGCCCGAGCGCCGATCTGCACCCGCGCTGCCACCACTCCGCGCTCCCGCCCCGGCCACTCCGGACGAGCCTCCGACAGTTCCCGCTCCTGAGGCGCCCGCTCCTCCGCGACCACTGAACGGCCCGCCGGCCTCGTCGCCCGACATCCTGCCGGCGGACGCAGCACCACCCGCACCGTCCGGCAGATCCTCCGGACGGGGTGGGTGGCCCATGAGTTGGGCGACGACCTCGGGGTCGAGGACGGTCTGTCCTCCGACCACGCGTTCGAGGGAGGACAGGAAGTCGGCGACGTCCGTCACGCGGTCCTTGAGCAGGTAGCCGACTCCCGCGGGATCATCGCGCAGCAGCCGGGACGCATAGGTCGTCTCGACCCACTGGGAGAACAGCAGGACCGGCTGGCCGGGACGGATACCGCGGATGTCGAGGACAGCGCGCAGTCCCTCGTCGGTGTGGCTCGGAGGCATGCGGACATCGGCGACGACGAGGTCCGGACGGTCGCCCGCCGACTCCAGGCCCCGGTACTCGCGGACGAGTTCGTCCCCGTCACCGGCGTGGACGACGATCTCGTGGCCACGGCGTTCGAGCAGGGCGACGAGTCCGTCGCGCAGGATGACCGAGTCCTCGGCGATCGCGACCTTCATGGTTCCATCCTGCCTGATGAGCACCCGTCCGGCGGACCCTCGTGACCGACCGACGACCACCGGAGGACGCACGAGAAATCGTTGGTGGGGCCAATGGATTCGAACGGCATCCTCACTCCCCCGCCGGGATCTCGGCGCGGATCCGGGTCGGACCACCCACAGGGCTGTCGATCTCCAGGTGGCCGTCGACACCACGCAGGCGGCGGCGCAACCCGTCGAGGCCGGTGCCCCCGGTGCGGACGGGATCGGGATCCGGGACGTGGGCGCCTCCGCGACCGGCGTCCTCGACGTCGAGTACGAGGACCGCGTCGTGCCGTCCGTGGTGGCGCAGGTCGACGACGACCCGGGCGCTGTCCACTCCGGCGTGCCGCGAGACGTTCGTGAGCAACTCGGCCACGGTGAAGTAGGCGATCGTCACGACCGGCGCGGGCAGGGTGTCGAGGCGGACCGGTTCGATCACGCTCTCGCCACCGGGCAGTCGGGACCGCACGCTCTCGCGCACACCGGCGAGCGACTCCCCGAGACGGGACCCACCCGCCGGACCGTGCACCAGGGCCCCACCGACCAGCGTCCGCCCGACACCCGGCAGAGGTACCGTGTCGCGGACGATCTCGAGTTCGACGTCGAGGCCCGAGCGAGCCACGAGGGTCCGCAAGGCCGGTTCCAGGCCGGAGTCGAGGATCGGTGGTCGAACACCTCGCGTGAGTTCACGCAGGTCGACGATCGTGCCGGACACGTTCGCCTGGGCATCCTTGAGCAGGGAGGACACGATCTCGGGGTCCTCGCGTGCGTCGTGGAGCATGCGCGCCTCGCCCACCTGCATACCGAGTGATGTGAGCCGCGCCTGGACCCCGTCATGGAGGTCACGTTCGAGCCGACGGAGGCGCACCTCGGCGTCCTCGACGGTGCCGCGACGGGCGGCCTCGGCACGGGCGACGCGCACGGATGCACGGGTGGGCCCGAGCAGGCCGGAGACCATCATCCCGTAGAGAGCCGTGAACCCGCGGGTCATCCAGGGCCACAGGACGAAGAGGAAGAACAGCCCGATGAGCGCGGCGAGCAGCAGCCGTTCCGGGGTGTCGAGGAAGTGCCCGGGACCGAAGGAGGCACCCCTGTGCATCGCGCCGTCCAGACCTTCCTGGAGCGGGAGGAACCGGTACCAGTACCAGTACGTCACTCCCCCGAACCCGACGGCGAGGAACGCGATGCTCACCGGGAACGCGACGAGCGAGAGCACGAAGGCGAGCACCATGAAGAGGATGGTTCTCCACCCGGCTCCGTCGCCCAGGTTGCCGCCCATCGTCGCCCAGAAGCCGCGCTGGTGGCGGTGCGGGGTCGGCGGCGGGACGTCCACGCCGAGCAGGTGCGAGGCCAGACCCCGGTGGGCCGCGCCCCAGCCGCGGGCGGCGACGACGAGCCAGCCGGGCACGAACAGCCCGACGAGCGTCACCGCGAGCCCCGAAGTGAGCACCGGTACGAGCAGGGCGTGCGCGAACGCGAAGGGCCCGAGGATGAGCATGAGCCACAGGTAGCCGTGGGCCCGCCAGGTCGTGACGGAGAAGGGGCCGGTGAGGAACCGGCGCAGGCGGGAGGTCGAGGTCATGCTTCTCAGTCTGCGCGTGTCGCCGGCACTTTCCCATCCGGTACGCCGCCGAGGCGCCCGCCACCCAGTCTCGGGTGTGCCCCCGGAACCCCGGGGTCCGGACGATCCTCAGATCTCCAGGCCGTCGAGTGGGAGGCCGGCCTCCTGCAGGATGAAGCGGCACAGTGGCAGGTAGAACTCGGGCAGGACGTCGTCGTCGAGGGGGACGCTCACCTCGAGGGACCCCTGCGCCTCGGCGACGAAGAGCGCCGGGTCGTTGCAGTCGGCGAACCCGACAGTGCGCAGCCCGCGGGAGGCCGCGTGACCGGCCCAGCCGTGGTCGGCGACGACGAGGTCCGGCAGCGCGCCACCGCGCTCGGCCACGGTGTCGAGCAGGATCTGCGAGGGATCCGGGAAGTGCGTGTGCGGGATCCCGCCGTGCAGGTGCCAGATCCACACGCCGCGCAGGCGCCGCAGGTCACCGCCGTCGACGGTGTTCGGCACATAGCGGTCGAGCGGGTGGTCCGCCGGTGGGACGTCGAGCACCGTTGCACCGGCGAGCTCCGCGGCGTGCGCGAGCGTCTGGTGCACCGGCAGCATGCCGGCCGGGTGTCCGGTGGCGAACATGATCGTGCCGCCGGCCCGGGCGACCTCCCCGAGGGCACGGCCCAGCCGACGCGAGGCGTCGATGCACAGCTGCGCGGAGATCGTGTCCTGGCCCTGCGTGTGTGCCGGATCGGCCCGGATGCCGACCCTCTCGACCATGAGGTCGAAGACGGAGTCGTAGTCCCAGTCACGGGTGAGCTCGACACCGAAGTGGAAGCTGCGCTCCTGCGCGAGGAACCGGTGGATGTGCGAGAGGTTGCCCTCGCGTGGGGTGGCCACCTGCCCCGTGATGCGCGTGGCGTCGAGGTGGGCGGCCAACGCGGCAATATCGGTGTCACCGGTGGTGGCTGCGGGGACGGTGGTACGCAGGGCGTCGGTCACGGTTCACGGGCTCCTCTGGCTGGAGGTGGGGTGGCACGGCAGAGCCTAGCGGGTGGCAGGGACACACTTCTCGCACGCCGAGGTGCCCTGCACGTCCGCTGGGACGTGCAGGGCACCTCGGGAGCGCACTCCGGGCCGGGAGTGCCCGGTGGCGTCGGGGTCCGGGCCAGGGCGCCTCGGCGGCGGGAAGGGCCCTCAGGCGATCGGCTGCTGGATCTCGGTGACCCAGCCGTCTCCCTCGGGGGTGTCGACCTGGTGGTAGACCTCGCGGCAGGGGCCGGCGAAGGTGTGGCCGGCCTCGGCGACGTGGCGGGAGAGTTCCTGCCACGACAGGTGGAGATCGGCGATCGTGCCGCGGTGGACGGCGGTGATCGCGCGGTCGGCGGCCGGCAGGGTCGTGTGTTCGAGGCCGTCGACGGGCTCGGCCACCTGTTCCCCGACGGCGAAGTCCATGCCGTCGTCGCGGGCGGCGTACCAGGCGATCCCCGGCGCGTCCGGGGTGATGCCGGCGGCGTCGAGGGCGGCACCCAGGCGGGCGTACATGGGGCCGACCAGGCCGTCGACCTCGGCGACGTCGTCGACGTGGCCGGACAGTTGGGCCAGCGTGACGGCCGGCAGGGACTTCTCGGTGTACTCGGTGATGGACACGGTCTTTCCTTCCAGGAGTCGGAGACGGTGCTCGACCTCGGCGAGACGGTCGCGGTCGGCCTCGATCTGCGCGTGCAGGGCGTCGCGGCGGTCGTGCAGCAGGTCCTTCATCTGCTGCGCGGTGAGCCGGTCGTCGAGCAGGTCACCGACCTGTTCGAGCGTGAACCCCAGTTCCTTGAGGGCGACCAGGCGGTCGGCCCGGGCCAGGAGCGCCGGGTCGTAGCGGCGGTACCCGGAGGCGGGGTCCACGTGCGTGGGCACGAGCAGACCGAGGGCGTCGTAGTGGCGCAGCATACGCACCGACACCCCGGCGAAGCGGGCGAAGTCTCCGATGTTCAACATGACAACTCCATGTCACCGCCTCACACGGTGTGAGGGTCAAGGGATTCCCGACGCGAGTTCCAGTGGGGAATGTTTGGCGTTTCGAGGGGGCTGCGACGCCAATCATCCCCCACTGGAACTCAGCCGGGAACTCAGCCTCACGCCGCCGCGCGGGCGACGACCATCTCGGGGCCGTTCGGGGCGACCGTGGCCAGGGCGTCCCAGGCGTCCGGGACCTGGACCTCCAGGTGCTCACCGAGTGTGCGGAGGAACGTCTCCAGCCCGTCCATCGGGGCGAGGAACTCCGCGAAGTCGCCGCTCACCAGGGACACCGTCACCCGTCGGTGGACGAGTGGGGTCACGCCGAGGTCGAACCCGTCGGCGCCGACGGACACCTCGGCGACGTCGGCCCATGTCCAGTGGGCGCGCGCCTCGGGCACGTCACCGATCCCCAGGTGCTCGAACCCCGCCTCCCCGCTCACGAGGCGCCCTGCACTCCCGGCCGACGTCACGTCCGGCAGTGCGCTCGCCCCGTCGCTCTTCGTGTCACTGCCCCGCGTGTCCCGCTCACCCTGCGCGTTCATGCGATGAGTATCACACGGCCGAAGCAGGACCGAACCGGCCATCACCGGACCGTGACGGCGTACGGAGATGGCCAGGTGCACTTATCGTGTCTGCACGTATTCGGCGCAGACCCTCACGATGGCCTCGGATGCTTCGATCGCCTCGTCGACGTCCTGGCGAGTCGCAGTAGGCCGACCCTCGTCGGGGTACTCCGTCGCATTCCGGACCTGTCGCATCCATTCGAACTCGTCCAAGGAGTCGTTTTCGACGAACAATCGAGCCGCGATTCCGGTGTTCCGATGTGCACCCCCGACAGGGCGGACGCGCAGCCCTTCGACGGCTAGAACACTTGTGAGCGCCTTCCGTGCTCCGTCGTAGGCTGCGGTGAAAGCCATCCCCGGATCGTCCGTTCCCGCGAGCACTCTCGCCGTGGCGATGTGCTTCTTCGCAGTGTCGATCACTGTCTTCGCATGGTCGACATTCACCGCGACCCGTTCCAATCGGCGGGTGTCGAGCATCCGGGCGATCGACTCAGCCATGGATCTCGCCTGTCATGACGTCGACGACGGGGCGTTCGCGGATCGTGCGGACGAACGGGGTCGGCTCCGGACTCCCCCAGTCCCCGGAATCGATCCGGGTGATGTTCACCGGAAGGTCGAGCTTCCGACCGGCCTCGTCACCGATGGCGGCGAGCGTTCGCCGCGGTACCGTACCGATGACCAGGACGTCGATGTCGTTGGGGAACGGGCCCGGAACGCCGGCACGGCGCGCGGCCCAGGATCCGAAGATCAGAACCCGTTCGACCTCGCTGATTCCGTCGAACTCCTCGCGGAGCACCGGCACCGGGCCGTAGGTCGTCGCGATGATCTCGCACATCAGTCCGAACAGTGGGTGCTCGGGGTTCGCCCTGACCAGGCGGTTCCTGCCCTCCTGTCGATCGGTCACCACGTCGTTCTCGACGAGGCGGCCGACCTCACGATGGACGACGGGGCCGCTGACACCGGACCGTCGCCCGAGTTCGGCGAGGGAGAACTCTCGATCAGGCGCACCCAGGAGCTCGGCCAGGAGCGCGCCGACGGCGTCGGAGCGCACGAACGGCGTCAGCTGAGGCGGGAGAGTCTTCACGGAACGTGAATATATCTTCCGTTTAAAGGAAGAGTCAATGGCTCCGGTGATCGCATGCATCCCATTACCGGAGGATGTCTTCACGCAATAGGAAAGGTGTACACCGTCCCGCCCCTACTGCCGGTCGCCTCCCGGGCATAGGCTCGACTCGGACCCCATCCTTCGGCCCGCGAGAACCCCACCGCGAAGGAGCCCCCATGGACACCGACACACACGGCGCCCCCACACTCCCCACCCGCGTCCTCGGCACCACCCCGGACGGTTCACCGCGTCTGGAGGTCTCCGCGCTCGGATTCGGCTGTATGGGCCTGAGCCACGGTTATGGGGCGGCCGTCGACGTGGTGCGCACCATCGCGCAGGAGTTGTCGGATGCGCAGGTGGAAAGCGGTGTCGTGACCCCCGGTCAGGTGGCGCTCGCCTGGTTGCTCGCGCAGGACGAGCGGATCGTGCCGATCCCGGGGACGACCAAGATCCCACGGCTGGAGGAGAACGTGGGCGCCGCGGAGGTCGTACTCTCCCCCGACCATCTGGCGCGCCTGGACGAGGTGTCCGCGGCGATCGACACGGCCGTCACGCGATACCCCGAGAAGATGGAGAACATGATCGACCGGTGACCGGTCGCTGATCGATCAGCGACCAGGAGCGATTGCTCGCAATCCCAGCGATTCCGCTGCTTCGGTCAGGCGGATGTCGTACGTGAGGAGCGCGTCGACGTCGAGTCGGACCGACGCGGCCAGATGCAAGGCGTCAAGAGACCTGAGCCACGGACCTGGCAACAGTCCTGCCTCGCGGTAGAGGCTCGGCGGAAGGTCGTACAGATCGAATCGGGCCAGGATTGCCGACACGTCGGCCTGTGGCAGACCGAACCTCTCTGCCAGGCGCCTGAGTTCCGTCTCGAGGAGATGGGTGGCAGTGAACACGGGCCCCTCATTGTCGGCCCACGCGATCAATGCATCGCTTTCCGCCTCGTCCATGAGGAGCTTGGCCGCTGCGGAGGTGTCGATGTATATCCGACTCAACGTCCGCGCCGTAGGTCATCGAGTGCTTCTGCGGAGGGGGTGTCGACCTTGTGCAGTCTCAGTTGTGAGAAGCCACCGCGAACAGCGGCCGGTCGGTGAAGCGGCAGATCGGGCTGGCCTTCGGAGATCGGTACCAACCGAGCGACCGGCTTCCCGTGGTTCGTCACGGTGTAGGACTCGCCGGATTCGACAGCGCCCAG
This sequence comes from Brevibacterium litoralis, assembly GCF_040212315.1. Taxonomy (NCBI): domain Bacteria; kingdom Bacillati; phylum Actinomycetota; class Actinomycetes; order Micrococcales; family Brevibacteriaceae; genus Brevibacterium; species Brevibacterium litoralis. Next base: position 69,327 of record NZ_JBDIUY010000019.1, read on the forward strand.
GACTTCTCCGCTGCGGTTGCGGAGTTCACGATAACTCACAGTGCTGGACATGACCTAAGTGTAGCGCGCGTAGCACACGGAGCATTCCAGAATGTGACATGCATTTCTTGCCTTCAGATGCCAACCTCGCAGCCTGCATCACGAGGAAGATCGTGCATCTCAATTACCGCTCACCGCGGCAAGCCTCGGCCGCCGCCGCGTCCACCCCTCACACTTCCGGGATCGTGAGGCCTTCCGGCACCAGATCCCGCGACTCCTCGTAGGGCGCGAACCCGGCCGTCCGCGCCCGGAAGTACGCGGCGAGGCGGGCGGCAGCCGTGCGGACCGCCTCGTCGCCGTACCCGGCGGAGTAGAGGGCGGGCCCACCGAGCGCCTCGGCCAGGTAGGCCGCCGGCCGCTCGTCGTGGTGCAAGTGCATGGGGAACTCGAAGGGGTGCGCGGCCACCGGGTCGGCCAGGCACAGCTTCCCGAGGCGCCCCGCACTCCCCGACTCTACGCTCCCCGGGCACCTCGCCACAGTCCCCCAGGGGTTCGAGCAGAGGTTCGAGTCGGCTTTCAGCCCCGGAGTCCCGCGGCGACAAGTGCCGCGCGCAGTTCGACCGCTTTCGCCACCGCAGCGCCCCGCTTCTTGAGATCGGCGAGGGCGTCGAGGCCGGGGAACCGGAGGTCGGGGTGCGCGGCCTCCGGGATGAAACCTCGCCGGTGCGCCTCGGCCAGGTAGGGAAGCCAGTGCAGGGCGGCGTCGAGCAGGCGGCCGGTCCAGGTCGGAAGCTTCACCTTCGACGGTGCCACCCCGTCCCGGACCTGCTCCTCGACAGCCCGGGCCACCGCCTCGACGAACACCGGGAGCACCGGCCACAGTGCAGGCACGGTGGTGGGCACTGCCGAGAGACTCGCGAGGAACGGCTTCGGATCCGGACCGACCTCACCGCGCTCGAGGAGCCCGCGGAGTTCACGGGCCACGGCCGGGCTGCCGACCGCGACCGGGTTGAAGTCCCCGCCCGGGCGGTACGGCGCGCAGTCGAAGGCACTCAGTCGGGCCCGTTCCTTCTTCGCACCGCCGTCCGCTCCATCAGAGACGAAGATGAGCACGGCACGGACGAAAGCGCTCGGCACCGGGAGCGGGTCGCCGGTGCGTACCCACGGCTGATCGGCGAGTTCGGACCGTGGTGCGAAGACGAGATCTCCGGCTTCGGCGTCCCACACGAGCTGGCCGACGGGGTCGAGACCGATCGGACCTTTGACGCGCGCCCTTTCGACCGGGACCTGGGATGCGCGCCACCTGCCATTGCGGAGTGCGAAGTTCGCGTATCGAATCTCCAGATGGAACATCGACCCGAGGAGGCCGTCGAGCCGGACGAGGAGCGCCGCGTCCCCGAAGTTCTCCGATGCTTCATCGGCGCGTTCGGCCTCGAGCGAGTCGACGCCGACCGGGTTGTCGGCGGCCCCGGCGCCCTCCGTCCATCGGGTGTCGAAGTCCTCCGGGGCGGTGGGCGCGGCGGTCATCGCCGGCAGCCGCGCGACCAGGTCCTTCGCCAACAGGACGGGACGGGAACGACCCGGACGTTCGGCCCAGGCCCGGACTCCGGGGAGGTCGAGGACCTCGGGTGCTGCGGTTCCGGATTCCACCGCCGTCTGTGCGGTTGGGAGGAGCATTGCCAGGGCTTCGAGCGCCTCGGCGGTGCCGGGCAGCCGCTTGGGTGCGAGGGCGGAGAAGTGCACTGCATGGGCGAGGACCGACCACACGAGGGAGGTGAGGCCCGCCTCGGCGAGGGAGCCGCACGAGCGCGCGAAGTGTGTGATTCCGCGCCGGAAGTTCCCCTCGACCGCCTCCCGATCGATCGCCTCGGGGCGCAACCGGCCCTCACGGAAGCCCTCGACCGCGGCGCCGAACAGCGCTTCGGAATCCGTGTAAGGCGACGGTTCCAACACGGCCTTGAAGAGGGTGTTCACGGTGTACCACCCGTCGAGAGGCGCCTCGGCGTCCGGCGCGAGTTCCGGGGTCGGGTTCCAGACAGCAGTCATGACCAGCAGATTAGCCCGCCGATGCGGATCCATGGCCCCTCACATGTCGAAGGCCGAGAACGCGAACACCCGGGTCGTCGGGCACACGGCCACGAGGTCCGTGCCGTCACCGGCGGCGGTCCGTCCGCCGTTCGTCGCCGTGTTCGTGACGTCGATCCAGCCGTCCGAGCAGGTACCGGCCTGCGTCTCCGTCGTCGGGACGAGCGCCTCCTCGACCTCGAGATCGGTGAGCCTCGCCGGACCCGACCCGCCGGCCCCGGTCCCGGCGCCCGGCAGACCCTCCACCAGGTCCGAAACCGCCTCCTCCTCGAGGACGAGCACCGCCTGCCACCAGTAGTCATCGGGCCCGGGGAAGACCTCCCGCCCGTCGGGATCCCGGAAACGGCCCTCGGTGACCGTCACGGACTCCACGGAGTCCGGGCCCAGGTCCGGCAGGTGCTCGTCGACGAGTGCCGTCGACTGCGACACCACGTCCGGCATGTAGTACCGACCGCTCGGTTCGTCGTAGGCCCACTCGGGGTCCGGTTGCTGCCGCCCCGCTCCGGGAACACAGGCCGTCATCGCCCAGACCGCGCACAGACACACCGCCGCCACGGCCGCTCTGGCAGCAAGCTTCCCGTCACTCATGCTCCTAGGCTAAGGATCCCGTTCCGCGCCGGTCGCCGATTCCTGTGCCGGATCCGACGCAGAGCCCCCGACCACCCGAGCCCTCACGGCGGAAACCATTGCACCCGCGCTCCCGCCCGAGGCGCCCTCCACCTCCCTGCACACCTGGCGGTTGGCACAGTACGAGGGGGCGGGTTCTCGCGCCTGTCCCTCGGCAACCGCCAACGGGTGGGCCTGGCGGTCGCGCTCCAGCATGATCCGGACCTCGTCGTCCTCGACGAACCGGGCAACGGCCTGGACCCTGCTTCCGTCATCCTCCTGCGGGACGAACTCAAGCGGCGGGACGGTGGCGTTGCTCGGTGGGATCACGGCGGGGCTCGCGAGCGGTGACCCGCAGTTGACGGCGAAGGTCGGGATCCTGGGGCTCGGCCTCGTGGTGGGTTACGGCGTGCCGGACGTGGCGGCCTGGGCCGGGCTGGGACGGCAGGTGGTGCTCGGGGTCCTCACCGCGGTCGTCGCGGTGCCGGTGGCGTGGGTGGCGATCGTGGCGCGGTCGGTGCTCGCCGCGGTGGGTGGAGCGATCGGGCTCGTGGTCGTCGCGCAGGTCGGGGCACTCACGGGCCTGGGCGGGTGGGTGCCGCCGGTGGCGCCGGCCCTGTGGGCCCTCGGCGGCGTTCGCGCTCCTGACGGCGCGCACCTGGGACCGGCTCCAACTGGATCGGTGAGTCAGCGAATGAATCGAACATCCATGAACGTGTACTAGCCACGATGGATCTGAACGATCCATACTCGTAGAGTCCCCGGGATCCCTCGGGGACATAAAAGCCCCCGGGGATGCATCCCGGGGGCCATACAGAAGGGAGGTTTCCGATGATACTAGGAATCGTCGGACTCCTGCTCGCCCTTCCGCCATTCATGGTAGCACTGCATGACCTGCACGACAGGTACAAGCGCAGCGGCCGCCACTGACGGAAGGTGAGCGCCCGGGCTCCCCCGTGGAGCCCGGGCACCTTCTGATGAACCACTCCAAAGGAGACTCTCATGCGCAACTTCGCCGTTTCGGCCATCGCCTGTGGATTCCTGTCGTGTATCTCCCTGATGATCGTGCTCGCCGCGATCGGCGGCACTCCCTGGTGGTTCTTCGCGGTGATGGCAGTGATCATCCTCGTCCAGGGTGCTGCGCTCGCCGGACATGCCGTCGATCGGTGGATGCGCCGGCACCACCCCGGCAACGCCGTCGGGTCGGCCCACTGATCCCGGCCTGATGGTCAACCGTACGGATACGCCCGGTCGTTCCAGGGAGCGAACCCGGGCAGCGCGAAGATCGCCTTCGCATATCGGTCGATCTCTCGCACACAGTCCTCGCGAGTGAACGCCTCCGAGGCGCCCTGGGCCCAGATCATCGCCAGATTTCCGAGGTCAGCCATGTACCGGCGCACGATTTCATGCCGTTCATGACCATCGAAGTAGTCATCGTGTTCGTCCTCTGGCATGTCAAGGAAACGGCGGAGTATCCCACCCTCCAACGACTCCTTGTGGAACCTAACGCGTCGTGGATCTGTGACGTTTGACTGGAGCCGCGAACCTTCTACGCGACGCCCGGCGGCCTCGGCGAGGAACCACACACCGGAAACCGCGCGTCGCAGCGTTGACTCGTTCGGCACTCGATACTCGGGGAGGGGAAGATGATTCAATGCGTTCAAGGCTGTGGTCGCTCGTTCCCACTCGCCGTACACCGCAAGAGCGATGCTGGTCCAAGAAACGTACGGCACTCCACCGATCTTGTGAATCCGGAAGTCCTCGGGCAGTTGGAAGTAGGCCCGAAGTTCCTCGGTCGGCAAGTCGAGTTCGTCGAGAGCGAAAGCGGCTCGCATCTCTTCACTGATCTCCGCACTCAGTTTGCGCCACTCCGTCCTGCCAAGCTTCGGCCGGTCGTCCATCGTCATCTCAGCGTGCGACTTCCTGGTCGTGCGGGCGATCGAATCGATCCATGGTCTCTCCTCGTGAACCACAAAGGTATCGGCTCCTCCGATACTAGTGCGCCCGGCCACAGAATCGAGAGTGCCGGTCCGGAGTAGGTGTTGACCGCGCTGACTCTCCTTCTGCAGAGTCGTGCGCTATCGTGGTGCATGAGATCACCAAGTAGCGCTATCGCACATCCTCACTCCCCGCTACACCGCGGCCTCGGCTCTCCTCATGCCGGACTGTGGTGGGGGCTTCTCGGGGTCACCGCTTTCTCGTTCACGGTCCCCTTCACCCGGGTCGTCGTCGAGCACGGGCACATGTCGCCCCTCTTCGTCGGCGCCGGACGAGCCGTCCTCGCAGCACTCCTCGCCGCCGCGGCTCTCGTGCTGACCCGGCAGCCGCTTCCCCGGGGCCGACAGTGGGTGCAGGTCGGTGTCGTCGCCGGAGGCGTGGTCCTCGGGTTCCCCGTACTCACCTCGTACGCCCTCTCGGAGGTCCCGGCGGTCCACGGCGCCGTCGTCATCGCAGTCCTGCCGGCGGTCACCGCGGTCATCGCCGTGCTCCGGACCGGCGAACGCCCCAAGGTCTCCTTCTGGGTCGCCGCCGGCCTGGGTGCCGTGGCCGCGGTGGCCTTCGCCGCGCTACAGGGTGGGGGTCCGGCCGGTCTCGAATGGGCCGATCTCCTGCTGTTCGGCGCGGTGGTCGCCTGCGGCCTCGGCTACGCGGAAGGAGGCGTCCTCTCCCGGGATCTCGGCGCCTGGCAGACGACCTCGTGGGGTCTGGTGCTCGCCTCGCCGCTCATGCTCAGCCTCAATGTGATCGCCGTGGTCAGGCAGCCGCCGACGGGATCCGTGGTCGAATGGTCGGCCTTCGGGTACCTGGCGGTCGTGAGTGCGTTCCTCGGATTCTTCGCGTGGTACCGCGGCCTGGCGATCGGCCCGATGGCCCGGGTGAGCCAGGTCCAGTTGACCCAGCCGGTCATGAGCATCCTCTGGGCCGCTCTGCTCCTCGGTGAGGCACTCACGTGGATCTCCGTGCTCGGTGGGCTGGCCGTCGTCGCCTGCACACTCTCGGCGGTGCGGAGCCGAAACCGTGCGCTTCGACCCTGAACTGGCCGGTGCCATCCTGAACCGCGCGGCACAGGGTCACCCGCCGCGTCCGTGGGCCGCAGCCACGTCCTCCGCGATCTCCCCGAGGGCGTCGAGCACGGCGCGGACCGCCAGACGCTGGGCACGGTGGGGACGACACAGTGCGGTGACGAACCGCCGCGCCTCGACACCGGTCAGGGGTCGCAGGACCACCGCGTCGGTTTCCGGGGTCGTGAACCGCGGGAGGACGGCCAGGTGGGAGCCCGCGGCGACGAGCGACTCGATGAGGTGGTTGTCCCGCAGCCGCTGGACGACCCGCAGGTCCCGCCCCACCGCCCCGGCGATCGACCGCAGCACCGTGTCGAAGGGGAAGTCCTCGGGTACGCCGATCCACGCCTCGTCGGCGACGTCCTCCGGGGTCACCGTGGCCCGCCCGGCGAGGCGGTGCCCGGGAGCCATCGCGACGTCCAGGGGCTCCCGGACGAGCGGGACGACCTGCAGGTCCGGCGAATCCGCGGGGCTCGGCCCGGAGAGACTGTGCCCGACGACGATGTCGAACTCGCGGGTGAGGTCGGCGTAGGACGCCTCGGCGACGTCGACGTCGTGGAGTGCCAGGTCGACGCCGGTGCCGGCGAAGCGTCGGAGCAGCGGGGCGTAGAGGAACGTCGCGGCACTCGTGAGCGCGGCGATCGAGACGGTCCCGCGCGGGCCGGTGCGGAAGGCGTCCCACCGGGCGCGGACCTGCTCCAGCGCGACGGCCAGGTGGTCTCCCCCGGCGGCGAGCACCTGGCCCGCGGGGGTCAGCCGCAGTCCACGGCCGGCGGGTTCGAGCAGGCGGGTGTCGAAGGCGCGTTCGGCCGTGCGGACCTGTTGGGAGACGGCCGAGGGGGTGCGGTGCGTGACCTCCGCGACCGCCGTGATGCTGCCGTACTCGGCGAAGAGACGCAGGAGTTCGAGGTGGCGCGTGTCCATGAAGGCAGCCTACAGAGTGAATGTACGAAGTCTCTATTGCGCTTCATCTAATCCCGGGCGACGATCGACCCATGCCGATCACACACCGCCTCCTCGCCGCCTCCGTCGCGATCATGTGGGGCGTCAACTTCCTGGCGATCGATGCCTCGCTCGCCCAGTTCCCGCCCTACTTCCTCGTGGCGTTCCGGTTCGCGCTCATCGCGGTCCCCACGCTCCTGTTCGTACCCCGCCCGCGGGTGAGGTGGCGGTGGCTCATCGGGTACGGCATCGGCTTCGGCACCCTCCAGTTCCTGTTCCTCTACTGGGGCATGGCGATCGGGATGCCGGCAGGGCTCGCCTCCCTGGTCCTCCAGACCTCCGCGCCGTTCACGGTCCTCCTCGGGGCCACCTTCCTGCGCGAGCGGCTGAGCGGCCCGCAGGTGGTCGGCATCCTCGTCGCGGTGTCGGGTCTGGCCGTCGTCGGCGCGTACCGGGCCGAGGCGGCCGCCTTCCTCCCGTTCCTCCTCACGGTCGCCGGCGCGTTCGGGTGGGCGATCGGCAACATCTGCAACCGGCAGGCCCGCACGACCGAACCCCTGCGTCTCACCCTGTGGATGTCGGTCGTCCCACCCGTGCCGATGCTTGCCCTCTCCCTCGCCGCCGAGGGCCCCGGGGCCATCGCGGAGTCCTTCACCTCGCTCGGTTCGACGACCGGGGTCCTCTCCCTCGTGGGGCTCGCGTACACGGTGCTCGTGGGTACGGTCGTGGCCTCCGGGATCTGGTCGTGGCTCATGGCGCGCCACCCCGCCGGCGCCGTCGCGCCGTTCTCGTTGCTGGTGCCCGTCGTCGGGATCACCGCGGCCTGGGTGGTCCTCGGCCAGGCGGCCGCGGGTCAGGAACTGCTCGGGGGTCTGCTCCTGGTGTGCGGGGTGTTCCTCGGCTCGCTCAGCCGGTTCCCCTGGACGCCCGTGCGGGCACCGGAGCCCGCGCCCGCGCCGGTTCCCGTTCCGGCCACTGCGCCCGTTCCCGCGCCCGAGGCGCCACCCGAGTCGACGTCGGACGCGGGCTCACCGGACCCGGACGACGGCGACCCTCACCAACCGGTCGTCCCCGTCCCGCGGTGACCCCCGCCCGTCGGTGTTGTTCGTGAGGACGTACAGGTCCCCGTCGGGGCCGACCGCGACGTCCCGCAGCCGTCCGTACCCACCGCCGAGGTGCTCCTCGGTCCCGACAACCACATCGTCAAGCACCACCTGCCGCAGCCGCTCCCCGCGCAGGTTCGCGATCCACACGGACCCGTGGGCCGCTGCAATACCGCTCGGGCTCGCCTCGGACGGTGCCCACTGCGCCACGGGATCGATGAACCCCTCACCCGCAGCGTCACCATCACCCCCGGCACCACCACCGACCCCCTCGACCTCCGGCCACCCGTAGTTCCCGCCGGGCTCGATGACGTTGAGCTCGTCCCAGGTGTCCTGGCCGAACTCGGCGGCGTACAGGGTGCGACCGTCCCACGCCAACCCCTGCGGGTTGCGGTGCCCGAGGCTGTACACCGGGGAGTCGGGATCGGGGTTGTCGGCAGGCACCTGCCCCTCGGGCGTGAGCCGCAGGATCGCCCCGGCGAGCGAAGCGGTGTCCTGCGCCTCAGCCGGCACCCCGGCGTCCCCGACGGTCACGTAGAGCATCCCGTCCGGCCCGAAACCGATCCGCCCACCGTTGTGATACCCCGCCGCGGGGATCCCATCGAGCAGGACCTCCTCGGGCCCGAGTCCCAGCGCACCGGGTTCCCCGGTGAGGGGGAACCGCACCAGGCGGTTCTCGTCCGCGGCCGTGTAGTACGCGTACAGGTGGTCGTCGTGCACGGCGATGCCCAGCAGCCCGCCCTCGCCGCGGGCGACCACTCCCCCGACGACGCCGACTTCCCGGGTCGCCCCGTCCGCACCGACCTCCACCACCCGTCCCGAGTCCCGCTCGCTCACGAGCGGCACCTCACTCCGGAAGGCGACGGACCACGGAGCGTCGAGTCCGGTGGCCACTTCGGTGACCTCCCCGATCCCCGCCGCCGAGGCGCCCTGGCCTTGGCCGGGCCCGTTGCCTTCCGCAGGGGTGGGGGCGGACGAGGTGCTCGTGGAGACAGTTGAGGACGACACCGGTTCCGGAGCACCACCTTCGTCACCCGTCGGAGAGCACGCGGCCACCCCAACCAGCAAGAGGGCCGTGCCCGTCGCCACCACGGTACGGCCGAGCACATTTGTGCTGATGCACGTCGCAGTGCATCTACTCTCAGGCAGCCGAATCGGCCGTCGATTCCTCTTCGATAAGACCAATCTCCTCGACCACCTTCACGAGCAAATGGGTTGAGTTAGCAAGCTCTTCTTCTGTGACCGAAGCATTCGCATTGTTCTCCGGATGGTGAATCGTGTGCCGAATGAATATGGGCAACGTCACGTCCTGGCTTTTAAAGCTGGGCATTCTGATCCACTTCCTATTCTTTGGAACACCTTTGTTGAATAGGAAAGTGTCGACCGACCCAGTATTCGCCTCATTGCCGTCACCATTGGACGTGTCGAGATACCGCTGAATATGTCCGTATAGTTCATTGTGGAAGTCGTTACTGCAGACACCGAAGGCTCTATAGTTGATCTCACCCCAGGTCGGTTCGCCAGGACCGAAGAGCCCGAAGTTCGTCGAAGAAGAAATAGTTCGACCCTCCCCCTTGCCGGACAAGACAGTCAGGAGGTGGCTGTCTGCCTTGAACTTGCGGATCAAATACGGCGAGTGCGTGACGATGAAAACTTGCTCGTTCTCGCCGATCCTACTGACAGCGTCTCCGAGCCGGAGCTGCGCGGTGGGATGAAGCCAGGTTTCGGGCTCGTCGAGCATGAGGATGAGGGGCTTTCGCGCGCCTTCCAGCGCCGCGGCAGATCGCGCGTACAGCTGAATGAACCCCAGGGCCACCGCACGCTGCATACCGGTCCCCTTGCCATCGATCGGCGTCTCCCCGGCACCATCGTTGACATGTAGACTCCCCTGCTTCATGAACACGCCGGCGTCCGGGAGGCCAAAATCGAAGCGGTAGGATGCCACCCCATACTGCTCATCCACCAATCCTTTGAGGGAGTTTGCGAGCTCTTCGACCTCGCTGGTGAAGGATCCCTCTTCCTCGAAACCGAACGCCTTCTCATGTGCCGCCTGCAAGGACTTCCACTTGTCGGTCTTTGCGAACTCTTCGAATTTCGCACCGATCAGACGACCAAGGGTCTTACTGCTGGAGAAGTCGATGTGATCGCTCGGATGAGAGTCAGCCCATACCGCTTCGAAATCAAAGATGGCCTTGACTCGCGCATCGATACCTGTGCGGTTCTCGAACTGGAGGGTGTCCGGATTCCAGAAGCACACAGCTTTGACATCGACCCGCTTTTCTTTCTTCCCCTGGGTGACGATTCGATCCTCGCTCGAACGATCGAGGCGAAGGATTCGCTCGCCTCCATCGTTGAAGACAAAGTCCTTGAGTGAGTTGAACTTTTCCTGTTGAACAAGTTCATCCACATCCCCCGCGATGTCGACTTCGACCCGCGTGGGCCCGTCTGCGGACGAATTGTAAAAAGTGTCCGGCGCCCCGGACGTCTTCGAGGGTCCTTCGAACAGGAAGAGCAGTGCTTCGAGGACCGTCGATTTCCCACTGTTGTTGTCACCGACGAAGAAGTTCACCCCCGGGTGGAGATTGAAGACATGCTTACCCTGGAAGCTCTTGACGTTCTCGACAGTGACGCGGCGAATGTACATACAGTTCCTCAGCGAACGTGACTTCTCGTCTTCGACGATACCTACCGAGCGCGAGTCTACGGTGTGATGCCGGTCTCAGGAAGTCGAGCGTGCCGACTCCGACTGACGACAGGCTTCACCCGAGTAACTTCCGCATGCCCGGGATCAGCCATCCTCTGCGCAAGGGTGAGCGTCGCGAGATCTATGGGAAGTGCCTCGGAGAACTTGAGCGCGCGCACCGCTTCGGGAGGAACGTCGGGGGCTGCGTCGTCAGGTACTGTCACCGTCTTCAGGACCGCGGCGGTGAAGTCGGGCGGTACGACGATCGAGTCGTTCGACGGTCGTGACTGCGGGATACCGAGCACTGCGGCAAGGGTCGCGTTCGCATTCAGGCCTGCCCAGGTCCACAGCCTCTGAGGTTTGGTGGCGTCTTCTTCCTCAGAGTCACTCCCCCGCTCCAGCACCATTCCGCGGGGAGATACCGCGTGCTCATTCTCGTCCCTCGCCCGTTCGAGGGCACTCGCTACACGACGGGAGCACGGGACGTCCGGGTCAGCACCGAGAAACACGTCTCTGCGGGCCTGACACATCTCGTAGGAGAGTGCGATCTGACCCGATGGCCACCGTACTTTGCCCCGCAGCGGTACCTCTGTCACGCGGACTCGGAACCGGTCCCAGTCGACGTGGTCGATGGTCCAACCACGTCCAGCCAGGACGAGCACAGGCTCCCGCTCCGATTTCGACCCGTCGTCAGTGTTCCGCGGCAGTGCGAGAGGCGAGATGAATCCGACCTCCGTATCGCCGTTGAGAACGCGTAATTCTGGTGCGGCGATGAACGAGGAAAGCAGGTCCATGAAGTGCCGGCGTCCGAAGGCTTCTTCTGCAGCCGGACCCAGCATGAGCCTCCCGGAATCCTCCACCAAGAACCCTTCGGCCCGGAGATGCTCCAACACTTCGGCCGCATCGTCCATGACAGGAAGATCGCCCCACCACGATCGCCACCGGTCACCGTCGAACCACCCTTCCTGCAAGGCGAGTGCCAGCAACTGTTGAGCGGCCAGGTGTCGGGGATGAGGCGGTGGCACGACGTCCTCGACGAAACCCGACTTCCATAGACGTACGAGCGCCACCGTCTGGACGAGGCTCGCCAGGTTCGTCGCGAGGAAGAGGGTGTTCCGTCGGGTCCCCGAACGACGTCCTGTCCTCCCGAGCCGTTGAAGGAACGATGACACCGTCCGTGGTGCATCGAGTTGGATCACCCGGTCCAGGTCGCCGATGTCGACGCCCAGTTCCAACGTGCTGGTCGCGACGATGACGGTATTCGACGATTCTGCGAAGGCTTGTTCACTCTTCAGCCGTTCGTCCTTCGACAGGGAGGAATGGGAGACGAATGTCTCGACGCCACGTTCCCGGAGGGCGTAGGTCAGCGCCTCAGCAGTTTTCCGCGACTCGCAGAACACAAGCCGCTTCTCCCCGTGGTGAAGCGACGCCACGACACGGGCGGCGTTCTCCACACTGCCGACGTAATCGATCATGACATCAGCACCGGCATCTGCCGGAGACTGATCACGCACCACACGGGGAAGACCGCGAGCAGAACTTCCTGAACCTGTGACGGGGTTACGGGAACTCTCACTCCGAGACCCCTGTAGCCACCGGCTCATGCTCTCGGGGTTACCGACCGTGGCGGACAGGCCAATCCGTTGGATCCGACGGCCGGACAAGCGCTCCAACCGTTCGAGAACCGCGAGCATGTGCCAACCACGGTCGCTTCCCGCGAAGGAATGCAATTCGTCCACGACGACAGCACGCACTCCGCCGAGGAACGCTCGATGATCGGTCGTGCGGGACACCAACATGGCTTCGAGCGATTCGGGAGTGGTGAGCAGGACGTCAGGAGGCTCAGCTCGCATCCGTTTCCTGGCGGAATCTCCCACGTCCCCGTGCCACAGACCTGCTGTCCGCCCCATCCACGCGGTGTACTGCGCCACCCGAGGATGCAAGTTGTTGAGTAGCGCACGGAGTGGTGTCAAGTACAGCACACTCACCCCGGTCCAATTCTCGTCCTGCATCCGGCCGAGGAGGGGGAAGACCGCTGCTTCCGTCTTACCACCAGCCGTGGGAGCAACCAGGACACAGTCATCGCCGGAGCCCACTGGCACGATCGCGTCCTGCTGCAGTGGCCTCAGCGACGGCCACTGCAGTGTGTTGACCACATGGTGTTCCAACGTCGGATGCAACCGACGCTCGTGCCCGGACGCCGCGATTGCCATCGTCAGGAGTCCTCGTCGAGGTCCAGATCTATCTCGTCGAGATCTGCCGCGCCTACCGCGCCCGAGGCGCCTGCAGAGGCGCCTGCATGGGGATGCGGACCTCCCTCCCCGCGTGCCGACCTGGGATCCGATCGGTCGCCCAGTCGCGTGGCCTCGCGCTCGGCCACAGCCATTTCGGCCTCGGAAATCGTGAGGGTGTAATGCTGCCGTGGATCGAAGTCCGCGAACTGGTCAACCCGATCGAGCACGTCGGCGACGAGCTTCTTGAGGAACAGGCGCGGTGCCACCCCGACCTTGGCCCCGAGCTCACCGGCGACAGCTGTCGCGAGGTCCGTGACGTAGTCGTCGTCGACAACAGAACGTATCCGCTCAGGATCCGCTGCGCTGGAGGCGTAGATATCGCGGACCTTCGACCCCAGTTCCACCAGCCGTCGGAGGTCGAAGCCCAATAGACGAATCTGCACGGCGCGGGGGTTGTCCCATCGCGGATCGTCGAAGTGCGTTTCCAATCGCTGGGCGAGAGGCGCAAGGCGTCGGACTCCGTTGGGTCCGTCGTAGAACTCCGGGGTTCCCGTCATGAGGACGTACAGGCCGGGGAACCGCCCTGCGTCCACGTCGTCCATGAGTTGCCGCAATCCGTTGAGCGACTTCTCACGCACGTCGGTCCGTGTGCGTTGAAGTGTCTCCACTTCGTCGAGGACGAGGACCAGACCGGCATAATCGGAGTCGCGGAGCACGGTCAGCAACCCCTGAAGGAAGCCGAGCGCCTGTTCGGAGTCGAGCTCGCCCTTGGCGCCGGCCTCGCGCTTCACGGCGGCAGAAATCCCGGGTTCACCGGTCAACCACGCGAGGAGTGCCTCGGCCTCCGCCGGTCGCCCTTCTCGGCCCAGGCGTCGGTACGCTCGCATCACCTGGGCGAAGACCGGCGAGGTGCGGGAGACCCCCGCCAACCGTGATTCCATCAGCTCATCTGCTGCTTGGGCCAGGTTGTCGTCAGTCGCCCCGCCTTCCCGTGCATCTTGATCGAGAAGGTAGAACCACCCGTCTACCACCTCGCGGAAAGCTCCCTGCGCGGCGGAGTCGGTGCGGAGGTCCGTGACGATCCTCCGGTAGACGGTCTCCAACTTGTACAACGGAGTCTTCTCGGAGACTTGGACCTCAGCAGTCGCGAACGAACGAGTTTTCGCCCGCTCCGTGAGCCACCGGGAGAAGAACGTCTTACCCGACCCGTAGCCACCACGGAGCGCTTTGAACTGAGCGCCACCTTCGGAGACTGTGCGGAGTTCGTCGTCGATGGCAGGGACGAAGGAATCGAGCCCGACGGCCATGACGTCCAAGCCGTTCTCGGGAACCGTGCCCCGGCGGAGGGCCTCGATGATGTCGCGGCGTCGACGTGGGCTGAGCTTCGAAGTCATGGGATCACTCATCCTCCCACCCCGTCCGAGAGCTCGAACTGCTCGCGGAGCAGCGCGACGTCGAGTCGAATCGTCCCGTCGCTGTCCTGGTCGAGAATCGGATAGGACTCGACGTTGAGGAGTCGTCGAACGACCGCCAGGACAGGCGTCACTTCAGACGCCGGCAAAGTTGCCTTCGCTGCAAGAGTGTCACGATGCATCCGTCCGTCCGGGCGTTCCAACAGCGCACGCAGGATCGACTCGACGTGATCATTTGTCTGGGGCCCGGCCCTCCGGACCTTCTTGCGTTGTGCTTCGTAGACCGCCGACGTTCGAACGGCGGCCGCGAGATCCCGGTCGTCGGAACCCTTCGGTGACAGGAGGGCTTTGAGGTCATCAGCCGAGCTGTATCCGAAGAGATCCGGAGCAGACGAGTCCGTCGTCTCCGGCTTCTTCTTGCGCGTGGACGGCTTTGAGCGACCCTTCTTCGATCCTGTCGACTGGTCCGCGGATCCCGTGCCGTTCACGATCGGTTCGTTCCACCACGGCGGAACGACCGTCGGCGCAAGAACCCATCCGTCCGGGCAGGCGTGTTGGTTGGACGCTCGCAGCACGGAAACCGGAACCACGATCTCGGCCAAGGAGGCGCCGCCGTGATAGCCGGCAGCCTGAGCGCCGTACCGAGTGTCTTCTCCCGACAGGAGCACCGCCCGCGTCGCGCCTTCGGCACAGACGCGTGAACCCGACACGAGAACTTCACCTGCGGGCAGAGCTTTGGCATCGTCGGTGGAATCGACAAGGCGCCATCGAGAAGCCGGTGCGGTACCTGTCGCGGTAGTCGTTCCACGCTCGACCACATGTCCGTGATCGGAGGTCAGGACGACCGTGCGCCCCGCATCACGGGCGGCAAGCAGGAGCGAACGCAGTGGACCCAGAGTGGACAGCGTCCACGTCACTCGCGAGGTATCGGTCTTGTGTGTGGCATCGTCGATCACATTGACGACCACACCGACGACGGGAACCTCCGTTGTCGCCGCGATTGCATCACGCACGTCTTTCGGTAGTGCAGCGCCGCCCGCGTCTCGGAGACCAGCTTTGTGAAAGACCTGAGCACCGTCGAAGACTGAAGCCAGCCCGGACCGTTCCGATGCCGAGTTCCCTTGTGTCACTCGTCCGGCGAACATCGACGTGCGGGAGACTTCCGTGAGCGAGGGCAGAGCCGCTGCCACCGCGATCCGGCGCTTCAACTCCGAGGGTGTCCACTCGACGAATCCCAGTTCCCGCCGGGCTTCCATCGTGACCTGCTCTGCGATCGCCGCACTCATCCCGTCCATGACGATGAGGAGAACGCCGTTTCCGTCCTTGACCGGCATGGACTTCCACGGTGCCACCACACCGGCGAGGACATCCTCGACGCCGTGGACCGCGGTCCAATCGGGGGTCGCTTCCCATGTCCGGACCTGATCGACCCGCGTTGCGGCGAGGTGACTGCGCTTGACGCGCCGAATCACGACGCGTTCCATGAGCGTCGACCAGGCCTGTGCGACCTCAGGATCCTCTGCGGTGCTCCACACGTACCCGAGAGCGGTGTCCACCCAGGCCCCGTCCCGGACGTGGCGGTCGAAGTCCGCTGCGAGATCTGCCGTCGTTTCTTCCGGAGTTTCCAGCCACCGTGCCAGCCGGACTGCCGCCAGGGCTGCCTCGCGCACCTCCGAGGCTTCCCGATGCTCGAGGAGAGCACGATGGGCTTCTTCATAGCCGTGCCCGGCGACGACTGCGGCAGCAAGTCGGCGTAGTCGCGCCGTCAAGCCCTCGTGAAGGACGAGTGAGGTCTCGGCCCCTGCCGACCAGCCGAGATCCTTCAGAAGATGAGTCGCTTGCAGGGTGGCGGCCGCCAACTCGCCACGGGGATCGTGGTCGGACAGCCGCAACACCACGGTATGGGCCAATCTCCCGACGGCTCGCGCCTGTTCTTCCGTCGGGCGGAGGCCGCCCACGAACTTCTCGATCCTCACCCGAGCTTCGCTCCGCGCATTTTGATCGATCGTCGAGTCCGGAGTTTGTCTGCCGCTGGTGTCGGTCTGCGAGTCGGCGGAATCCGGCCAGAGCACACCCATCGTCAGGGCGATGGCGAGTGGTGCCACCAGGCTTCCGCTGCGGGCCATCCGCAGCACGAGTTCGCTCGCGGCACCGTACTCGTCACTGACCCACGTGATGAGATGTTCGGCGAGGTCGTCCTCGACCCGCGACCACGCCAGCGCGACCTCCGAGTGACCGAGCTCGGACAACAGCATTGGTGCATCGATACGTGCACTTCGGGGCAGACCGAGCAGGTGAGTGAGGAGTCCGCCCAGAGCATGCTCTGCCGTGACCTCCAGGCCACGAGACGGCGCCCAGCCGTCAGCGGGTGCATGGTCCAACAGTGCTGTCGCAGCCCAGGAATACGAGCGGAGGGACTGAGCCACGGACGACGCGCCCTCGAACAGTCCAGGGACCGCAGCCCATTCCTCGGTCACCTGAAGCTCTTGACCGTAGGCACCGTAGAGGACCGCGTCGCCCAGGTCGTCCCGCGGCCGATCGGTGAGGACGACCGCGCGGTCACCGTCGGGAACGTGCGCCAACGCATCGAGCACCCCCAGATGTGAGGGAGGCGTGATGATGTGGACATCGACTGTCTCACCGCCTTCAGGGGCCGGACGTCGCAATACAGGCTGTCCGGACCAGGCGGGAACTGCCCGCAGTAGCAGATACGTCTCCTCCCCCGGCGACCGCAGGAGCTTGTCGGCCAGCTGGGTCACCAGGGAGGATGCTGCGACGGGGATCCTGGCCGGGTTCACTGGGCCCGCCATGTCACGTGAAGCCTGGTGCCTGACGGTGCATCAGCAAAGTCTTGGATCAGCTTGTCAGCGAGGGACTTGACGGCAGATTCAGTCGACACAGTCGCCTCACCGTGAAGCTGCGGCAGGGTTTCCTGGTCGTCCCCACCAGTAGTTTCGTTTTCGTGGTCGGGCTTCACGACAGGTGCTGGAGGCACAGGGTTCGGGCCCACTAGGGGATCGTGTCGCGGACCGCTGCTCGAATCAGGCCCCGGTCCGACGGGATCCGCTGGCGGGGTGGATGGTGTCGGCGCAGCACGGCGGGAGAGGATACTGGCAGCGGCCTCCGCGGCTGCCGCGAGTTCGTTCCCCAATGGTTGGACATACTCGTCACGTCGGAGTGCCTCACGGAGATGCCGCAAAGTAGACGCGGCTTCCGCGTCGAGGTCCGGTAGACGATCGATCATCGTCCAGTGTGCTGTTCGGATCTTCCCGGACACTTTCTCGGAGGTCGAGAGCGAGGCCGCCACGGCAGCATTGGTCACAGCAATTTCGGCATGGGCCAACACACGCACGCGCTCCACGTCATCTGTCTCGTGAACCAATGACTCCATGAGGTCAGCGGCCACCCGTGCAGTATGCAGGCGCGGCGAATCCTCGTTAAGCGCAAGGATGTCACTGTGGGCTTCCAGCGCATCGACAAGCGCTTGTGCGTGCACGCGGAAAGTCTGGGCGCGCGAGCGCATCTGGGAGGACACCCGGGACACGGCCTTGCTGAGCAGTGCGTGTTCCCCGGCGCCAACGTGCAGAATCTCCTGGGCTTTGAGGAGTGCCGAGCGCCATTCCTCCGGTGTCGGCAACTTTGGTTCGACATATGTCACGTCCGAGGGCAGCGAGGACGTCGACGTCGTGTCGGGCCAGGGCGTTCCGCTGCGCGTGGCCTGGCGGTCCGTGAGGGCCGCCCATGACCGGATGAGGAGGTCCTCCAGATCCCTGCTGAGTCCCCGATGATCGAGGGCGATTCGAAGCTCGCTCACGGTCGCGGACGTACCGACCACGCGGAAGTCGTCGAGGTATCCGAAGGTCGCATTGCTGAGGTCGTAGGTGGACTCCGTCAGTCGCCCGATTCGCAGACCCTCGACCAATCGCCTGACTCTCGTCAGTGTGGAACGGTCGACGGTCTCGATCCGACCCTCGGAGTCCATGGCCTGCGTGACGAGCCCGAGTACTGCCTTGATCTCTGCGGATCGGACTTCGTTGGTCGGGTCCGGCATGACGACGTGCTGGGGATTCCTCGCGTCCAGAGCGGCGTCGAGCACTGCCGTCGCAGAATCGCGGAAGGTCGCCGCCGCAGGATTGGAGGGATCGAAGTCGGGGGCGAGGGTGTGGAAGAACTGCCACCCCGTCGGGACCGCATCCACCACTCCCTCGCGAGCCGTCTCGATTCCGTATGCCTGTTTCAGTGCGTCGGACAGAGAGGCGCGGAGGTTGCGCTGCTTGTTCTGCAGGTCTCTCTTCGCCGGTTCGCGGTCGGCCAGCGGCAGGATATCTGCATAATTGTCGAATTTGCTGCCTTCGAGCAGGTAGTCGACCTTCACGAGAGTGCCGAGGTCCTCCATGCGTTCAGCGGTGAGGAAGACGGGAAGCCAGGCCACGGAATCCGTCTCGATTCCCTGTTCCCGCAGTTGCTGCATCCGGAGCCGATCGTCCTGCGCGGATCCCTGTCCGCGCGGGTCGAAGGGATAGTCGACCACCAGACGCCATTTGCCATCAACTGCTCGGAGCTTCTCCACTCGAAGATCGTCCGTATCCCGAAGGTTGCCGAACACGAGATCGACGGTGCGCTTCTGCCCCTGCCACACGTGTGACAGGGAATAGTTCGCACCGGACAGGCTCGTGTCCTGTTGTGTCGCCTGGAGAAGCCCGGCCAACTCTCGCTGCACAAGACGCGCGCGGGACGACATCGAGTCTTCCCCGGCCACCTGTTCCAGCAAGCCCTCGGTGTCCACCCCTGACAGGGTCATCGTGATGACCGGATCCCCGACCCCGTCGGCGATGGCGATACCGTCCCACTGCCGAGCCCATTCGCGCACGAGGTTGACCACCTGCGTTGCCTGCATACCGGGAATCATCGACATGACCGAACCGAAGTTCAGCGCGGCGAGTTTGGACGCCGTCAGGTTCTTCATGGATTCCGCGCCCGGCACCACCGCACTCATGAGGAGGGTCTTGGCCAGACGGTCCTCCCGCCGGAACTTTCCGTCACGAGGCGCCGAGGCGAGGGACTCTTCCGTCAGACCGTGCTTGTTCAGGAGGTACGGGCGGATCTTCCCCAGGTAGAAATCCCGAGCATTGCGGAACAAAGGTTTGAGTTCGGCGTCGAGAGGCCCCTCGTCGTTCTCCAGCACGACGAGGTCGAAGATGTCGCCTGCCTGGATGACGTCGTCGACGGTGAGTTCGTCGTACCCACGCGCCAGGAGCTCGCTCATGATCTTGAGAGCGGTGCGCGAACGCTGCATGACGTTCGACAGAGCAATCATCACGTCGATGAGCGCAGGAGCGAACGGGTACACCTTCTCGAAGGCAGCGCCATCGGAGCGGGTCTCTCCGGCCATGAGGTGCGTCGAGGCAGTCGGGTCCGCTTTCACACGTGTGAAAGCCGTCTGCAAGGCGGACTCGCCTTCTGGCCCCGTGGACTGCAGGAGACGTCGGTGGACGATCTCCGGCAGCGACGTCGCGGGCAACTGGATCGAAGTGAAGCGGGACTCCCAATGTTTGAAGTTCTGGTCGACCGCGATCTTCTCCGCGCCGACCCCCGCATCACCCAGGAAGTCCTTGAGGTTCCGCTGACGGGCGACGAAACTCACGAGGGGCAGTGCAAGATCGCTCGCGCCTGTCTCGACGAGTTTGGTGACCTTCTCGATCTCCGTGGCGATGAACTCGGAGTTCCGCACATGGTTCGCCAGCCACAGGACCAACTCGTCGAGGAACAGGATGATCCCGTCGTAGCCGAGTGACTTGGCATGCCGCGTCATCGCGGCCAGCCCCTCGGTCATGTCCAACCACTCACCGGCATTCTGTGCCGAGGTCAGGTGATGCTCCAGGATCTGCGCGACCAAGTGGTCGCGCTCCGACGAACCGGGTTCCTGATGTCGCGCACGGTCGTAATCCTCGGCCGTCATCGATCCTGTGGGGGCGAAGTCTCCCCACCCGGACAGGTCCTCGCCCGACGCACTTCCGCCGGCAGGAACCATGTTCGCGAAGAACGCCGTGTCCCCCATCGCCTCACGTAGGCGGTCGGCATTCTCGAGAATGAGGTCCGCCTGCTGCAATACCGGAAGTGGAGCGTTCGGGTGCTTGGCCCGGATGGTCCGGTTGTACCCCCGGAACAGCGCGTCGTCGAAGGATGTCGACCCGATCAAGTGGTAATCGACCGCGAGGAAGTTCGACTGAAGGGTGTCCGAGTACTTGGCGACCACGGGCGCCAATCCCGGGATGGACCGTGCCTGTACGTCCCCCGTGAGCAACAAGTGCATGACGGCCATGTAGTGCGACTTACCGGACCCGAACGAACCGTGCACAAAGGCACCTTTCGAACGGTTCGGCCCACGCACTGCCGCGGAGACGAGGGACAGGCCACTGTCGAACTGCTCCGCGATCTCGGGAGTGACGACGTAGTCCCGCACCATCTGGGCGTGGGCTTCTTCGATCCGGGAGATCTGCAGGACGAAGTCGTCGTCGTGGACCTCGGGATTGATGTGGATGGCATCGCGCAACAACATCGCGGACACAGTCATCTCCTCGTGGACGTGGTCGTCGGGCTCGTGAACGGGAACAGTGCGAAGGCGATCTGACCAGTGGGCATCTTCTATCAGCTCTTCTTCTTGCGGCCGCGGGTCGGTGCAGGTGGCATCCAGGCGGCAACATCCGCTCGTGTCAGTGCCAGAGTCGAGAGTGTCTGGTCGATGAGGCCGGAGATGAACGCTGCAGGTGCCACACCGAAGGTGGGGTCGATCTCCGCGTGCCACTGGTGCAACCACGGCTCTAGCTCGACCAGACCGGCGACGAGCGGGACGACGGCGTCCTGGCCGTGATCAACGACTCGTGACTGGGCTGCTGGGAGTTCACGTGCCAAGGCGATGGCCTGGTCCCGATGATCCCAACCGGCCCATCCGAGGACAGGGGTCGGGTCGTCAGACCTGTGCAGATCGGGGTAGAGGATGAACCGTTCCTTCGGCACGTCGAGTTTGCCACGCGCCTTCCAATAGGCAGGCTTGCGGAAGTCCGCGGTCGTGTACTTGGGAGGCACTGGGATGGTGACCGTCTCGCCTGCGTCCTCGCGTCGTTGGAGATCCCACACGTCCTGCCAGGTACGGAACTTCTCCAGCCCTTTGTTCTTGTACCGGTGCGCGGCGAGGTACGGCACCGCCTCCGTCAGTGCGACCGTGGTGAGGACAGCGGGCAGGTCCGGAGTTGCAGTGTCCGCGTAGACCCGAGCGAGCTCCGTCATCACCGTGTCAGTGCGCAGAAGATCCGCCAGTTCGTGGATGCTCCGCACCACGAGGCTCTGGGCGTCCTTCCACAGGGCAGGGTCCTCAAGGCGATCGAGAATCGCGGCCTCGAGGGCTTCCCTCTCCTGCTTCTCCCACGACTCGGTCACCCACCGGCGTTTGAACTCGGGCTTCTCCAGGAGACGGAGAGACTTGTTCTCGGCGATGACGTCGAGACGCCGCTCCACGAGGTTCACATAGTCCTGCGGCCAGGAGTCCGGGATCTCTGTGATCGGAGTGCTCCCGTGACGCTCGAACCAGGCGGTTTGCTCCGTACCAGCGGCGACCTGACGGGCCAGAGCGATCTCGAAGGCACGTTCGCCGAGGTTGATCTCCTCGATCGACGAGTTATTCCGAACTGACTGGAGTTCGGTCATCGGCACGTCGAAGGCACGAATCGGCTCCGACTCGACGGAACCATGTGTCAGGTCCTCATCGAGCAGACCGTAGAGACGGTAGGTGTCCCAATCGAGTTCTTCCTGCTCGAAGATCATCCGCGCACGGACGTGCTGCGCCTTCGTCGCTCGGAGTGCCAGAGCCTCACGGAGTGGAAGATAATCCGGGCGCTGCTTCCATCGCTCGATGGTCTTGGCCGGGGAGAGCGACTGGAGCTCACGTGCGAGTGCGTCGAGGAGACGGCCGCGTTCCGGGGTAAGGCCGGCCGGGAGCGGGAACTCTTGGAGCTTGGTTCCGGTGAACTCGTAGCGGTGTTCCCACGGTTCGTCAGAACCTGCAGAGCTGTTGCCCTTGTTGTAGCTGACGGAACGAAGCCAGTACAAAGCTACGGACGAGTTGAGTACGCCGAGCAGCTCCATGTGCTCGTCCACCGTCGCGCCCTCGGGGAGCTTGATGACGGGGGCGTGTTGATTAAATGACACCCCTCCGCGATCCAAAATGAAATGATTGTGAGTGGCAACGTCAGGCCACACCAAAGAATGGGGAGTGAGGAACTTCCGGAAAGTCAGTCTCCCATATTCATACCACTTCAATCCATTTTCGATCTTCGACTTCCCTCCAAACATTTTGCCATTCGCCAGTATAAACCGAAATGGCCAAAGTGTTCGATAGTCTTCCGGAAACTCTGTTATATCCACAGCTTGGAAGCTATCATTATAAGGGAAGATGCTTCCAAAAGATATGTTCGCGGTGAAATCTCGAACATTCTCGCCGATCATCATTGGGCGGCTGTTTGATACTCGTGATCGATTGATTGCTTCTTGAGGCCTGACGAAAACATCATTAGCAAGCGTGAAGCTTGTAATTCCGATAGAGTCAGCTTGTTTTCCCAGCATGCGATCAGCTGACGAATCCAGAGTCTCCCGGAGGACAACTGCTCCTCCGCCCGTCAAGGACCATGGATAGGTACTCAGAACGGATCGTTCAAGGTCGTCTACTGAAACGAAAGGCCCTTCATATCCTGGGTATTCTAAATTCTCAACAATTTCCGACCACACTAAACCCTTCGCAGGATCGGTTGGCTGGCCAGGTTCACCTCGCACGCCGAGTACTGCACGCACTGAGTCCGTTTGCGGTCGACGACGACGACCGATGATAATCACCGTCGGAGTTCCGTGGCCTGGAATGTAGGCACCGGATGTATCGATCACTTTCAAGAGGTCCACCGGGTTCCCCTGATCGAACCCTGCGAAGAGGTGCTCAATGAGGACCTTCCCGAATCCCCTCTTCATGAAGGAGTTCGCAGTGATCTGGCCCGTAAATCCGGCCGAGTGTCCGGATTCTCCATTGAGCGCAAGACGGAAGAAAAGTTCCATGAACGGCACGCTTAGTGCGTACTTTTGCACCGCGGTCGTGTACGCTTCGCGGTATATGGCGTTGAGTTTCTTGTCCTTGACGGTGATGTACGGCGGGTTTCCGACGACCACGTGGTACTGACCGGGTTCAAGGATTCCGTGGTACTCGGAGAGGTCTTCCGTTGCGTACTCGTAGACGCCTTCGTCTTCGGAATCGGCGCCGAACACATCGAGTTCGCCAGCTCCAGCACCACCTTGATCACCGAGGAGCGAGTCGCCGATCGCCAGGTGGAAGCCCATGGGTTCCACCCCAACCAGGCTGGACTCCCCTGCTGCCCGCAATCCCGCCACTGTGAGGCGGAAGCGTGCGATCGCGACGGCGAAGGGGTTGAGGTCGACCCCGTGAATGGACTCCATCGCCCGACGGACTCGCTCACGCGGTCCCATGGCCGGCGCCAGGCGGAGCCATTCGGCGTGGAGCCGTTCAAATGCACCCAGGAGGAAATGGCCGGACCCACAGGTCGGATCGATCAGTTTGAAACGATCGTCCGGATCGTTCGGGTCGAAGTCATCAAGAGGGAACTCACGCAGGGCAGGGGTGAGCGTCTGCTCGAGTATGAACTCCTCGACGAAGACCGGTGTCTGGAGGAGTGCGTAGGTCTTTTTCGCGTGCTCGGACAGGTCCTGATAGAGATCACCGAGGAATCGAGTGTCCAGGTCGGGGTCGGTGAAGTCATGGACCAGGCTGCCGTCCGGGTGAGTGGTCCGCCAGAAGTCCATGAGGTCAGCGGCCGCTTCACCACTAATCGTCGCCTCCCACACGGGGTTGTGATCGGGATCGATGAGCAGGGATCCCGCCGGCTGCGCCGCCAGAACACGGAATCCCTGCTGGAGCCAGTGGCGCCGGTTGTGGGAGCGGTGCGCCTCGTCTGCGCGAACGTAGGCCTCCAAGTTTTCCTCGGCACGCTCGGTCCCGCCCTCGGGTCCGGCAATCCATCCGACCGACACCTCTGCGCCGTCCAGACGTGCACCCACCAGGAGGCGATTGTCCTCGCAGAATCGCAGGAAGGTCGTCGACACGATCCACGCCACTGCGGCCTGATCGACCTGATCATCGCGCCACTCGACCCAGGACTTCCCCGTCCGGTTCCTTTCGAGAGCCGCGTGATGCTGATTCTTCAGGTCTTGGCCCCAGGCATTGGTCGGGTCCTCGGCGCGCTCGACGAGGTCCCGCTGCAAGAGCACGAGGCGGGCCTTGAGGTCCTTGAGAAGGAGAGCGGAATCGATCATGTGTGGTCTCCGATCGAAGCGGGGGAAGTGGAGGACGAGGACAGTTGGGATGTGAGGTCGACCGGCGTCGGGAGATCCACCCACCCATCAGCTCCGGTCGGGACCGGCACTCCGTCCATCAGAGGTCGTGGAGTCGATCGCCGCCTGGCGACCAGCAACCATCGGGCCGCCGGGCGAGAGGTGCCGAGGTCGAGGAGATCGGCGAGCAATCCGTCGAGCCCGTAGCGGACGAGGACGGACGGACGGGTGATGAGCAGCGGTGCGGGATTCTGGAGAGCGGATGCCCAGGCAGGGCCGACCGCCTGTTGGACGAGTTTCGTCAAGAGTGCACGATCGGCGGAGTCGGCCGGGGCCGCATCCTTCTCCAGGACGAAGTCCCACGAGATCCGTCGCGCCTCGGCGAAGGGACGCACGGCGTCGAGTACGAGCGTGGAGACGTCCAGGCGGGTCAACCCATCGGAGGCAAAGACGCTCTCGAGGACGTGCCCCGTCCGCTCAAGATCGCGAGGACGTGCGCACAGGGTGAGTGCTGCGTGCCGCCCGAAGGACGCGCGAAGCCGTCGATCGAGGTCGCGTGGAGGTCCGCCGTCCCCCTGGACGGATACGCCGGTCGACAGGGCAGATCCCGCGTGTTTCGTGGTGGTGCGATGGCCCCGCGGCACATAGGTGTCGTCCTGCCGGATCATCCCCGGCAGAATGTCACGGACCAGCGAGTCCAGTTCCGCACGCTGATCCGGCAGCCTCACACCGGGGAAACGCATGTACACGTCATGGAATACCGTCGCCACGGGCACGGGACGCGCAGTCGGCCGACCACGCAGGGTGGCCCCCAAGGCGGTCGCTGCAGACAGATCAGCGGGATAGAGCTCGTCGAACCCGGTGGACACCAAGGCGCGGGTCGATGCGGCAGACGCCAGCCGAAGCAAGCGACGCTGTCCCAGCATCGCCGCCACCTCAGGCCCGGTCACTTCCATGGCCACCGTCTGGAGCGCCTCGGCAGCCTGGGAGAACGGAACGATCCGCCCATCCGCCACGAGCGAATCCGCGGTGTCGCCCAGTTCTCCGGCAAGTTCCGTGAGGAGGTCGGCCGCAGGGAGGACACCGTCGGTGTGCAGTGGGTTGGCCGTGTCCTGCAGCGCCACGAGATCATGTTTGCCCGCCCTGCGGCGGCGCAGCTCGAGTTTCGGGCCGTCCTCGTGCCACGTGTCCAGTTCGATGACGGCGCGCAACAGGGCAGACCCTGCGCGCTCGCGTTCCTCACCCCGGAGGAGCGAGCCGCGTGTGGCGACGATGGCGCGGGCAAGCTCCGGTCGGGTCATGATCCGTCCTGCGGAGGCCAGGATTTCGACGACCTCGGTGCGGACTCTGTCGAGCACACGGTCCCTGGTCCGTGACCATGTCTCGACGGCGGAGAGGAGCGCCCCTGTCGCCTTTTCCCTCCCCAGGCCGTGAGCGTCCTCATCCAGTCCGAGGTACGTGGCGACATCGAGCGCGGTCGGCCAGGAACTCGCGGCCTGTTCGGGCTTGTTCGACGCATGGGCGTCGGGTCCGGCCGACGACGAGGGAACACCGTAGAGGAACGCCTCCACGATGGCCCGTGCGTCCTTGGTCTTCACCTTCCGGAGAAGACTTGCAACCGTCTGCTCGGTACCGTCGGTGACACCCGTGGTCTGTGCGGGTGCATCCAGTGTTTCTCGCCATTCACGGAGGCGACGGAGGATCTCCTTGCGGTACTGCTCCCCCAACCCGTGGATCCGATTGATCTGAATGCCCGAGACTCCCAGGAGGTCTCCCACCGTGTGGATGTCGGGAAGCCGTCGGACACCCGAAAGTGCACGCGCGGAAAGCCCTGCGCTGTCCACCGGGGTCTCACGGGTCACCTTCGAAGCCAGCTCGTCGTTCGCGGCGACATCGTCCTCGGCGAGATCCAGATCGTTGAAGACCTGGTACCACGCAGCCGCCATTTCCGCCGTCGAACCGAAACGGTCGGAGGTGGCCGGCGCCAGTGCACGCCGGAAGAAGTGAGCGAGTGCGGTGGCGACGGAGGGTTCGAACGAGGCGGGCTCGATCACCGGTGATTCCGCACCGGTCGGACGTCCACTGCCGTCCGGCCACCAGGGCAATTGCCCGGTCGACATCTCGAAGAGCGTGGTCGCGAGTGCCCACAGCTCGGCGTGCCTGTCGTAGACACGACGCCGGCCTTCGCCGAGAAATGGATCGAGGTACCCGGGAGTACCCGCAGTGATCACGTCAACCGGTTCGGTGGCGAGCGAGAAGTCGAAGAGGACCAGCGACGGTCGGCGGGAACCCGGATCCGGGATGATTCCGAGGTTGGCCGGCTTGATATCGCGATGGAATCCCACCGTCTGTTCGACGTGCTCCATCGCCTCGAAGAGTTGTCCGCCGAAGTTCTCCAACTGCTCGACGGTGGAGCGGCCTTCTGTGGCCAACCGAGACGCGAGTGTCCGCTCACCGGCATCGGACATGAGCAGAGCCACGCGCCCGTCGACAGTGAGCGGTTCGGGCTCGAGGAGCTTCACGACCCGACGATGGTCGAGCTTTGCGAGAACCGCGGCCTCATCCCTCAGTCGCGCAGCAGCGGAATCCGACCGGGCGATCTTGAGGATGACCTGACGATCGTTGTCGGACGTATCGTCCACCACGCCCAGGGCCAGTCCGGTGGCGCCTTCGCCCCGGCGGGTCTCGACGAGGAACCGATCGGCCAGGAAGTCACCCGGTTCCGCCTCGAGGGCATCAGTGGGAACCACGCTCGGTGGGACTGCGCCGTCGGCGTCGTGGGGTGTCTGGCCGTCCGGATTGCGTGCGTCTTTCCACGCGGAATTGAACTCGTCGAGGAAATCGGCGATGCTCGCGGTCCGTTCGGCTTCCACGCGCCGTGTGGCCCGGAGAACCACCTCGGCCACGCCGTCCGGGACCGTATCCGTTCCGCGTCGTGGGTCCAATCCACCGTCGGCGGTGAAACGTTCTTCCAGTTCGACGAAGTTGTCCGCCGGAGGGCGACCGGTGAGGACGAGCAGGGCCAGCGCCCCCATTCCGTAAACATCCAACGGAATACCCGGGAGGTTGCTCGTGGCGCCGACGGCCTCCGGAGCGAGGTAGAGCCACTCGTCCTGATCGACCGTGTCCTGGATATTGGAGGTGCCGGCGAATACCGACATGCGCGTCGCGGACGCGTCGAGTGCCTTCTGGCCGGCGAACCAGTCGCGGATGGCAGGACGGACTCCTGCACCATCACCGGCGTTCTCCGGGGAGACGTACACGTGCTGCGGTCCCAGGGCGCGATGCACAAGGTGGCGTTGATGTGCGTAGAGAAGCGTCTCTGCGAGCCGCCGCACAAGGACGATTCGCTCGGGCATGGTGAGTGCGGAGCCGTCGTCCGTCTGCAGGTAGGCGTCCAAGGGAATCTCGGAGGGATCGTGGTCGAATACCAGGGCAGGACCATCCGGAGTCGTACGGAACAACGTCGGGGTCGTGATGCCTTCATGGCGGATTCCATGCGTGAGCTGGATCTCGCGCTTGGCCTGTTGCTCGATCCGGTGTCGTTCGTCCCGCGGTGCTCCGGGGTAGACGTCGTACAGGCGGATCCGCTGCTTGACTCCACGCATCCCAGGATCCTCGGCCAGGACGTCCTGCCAATCGGGACCTTCAGCGATCGGATCACTGTCGATGATCTGGTAGTCCGCCACCATGCGGACCTTGGGGATCTTCTTGAAGTTCGCGGCCAGGCACAGTGCTTCGATGGCTTTCGCTCGCGGGCCGTCGACTCGGTCACGGGAATCGCCGTCACGATCGCTGAGGAACTCCGAGAACTTCCGGAGTCGTTCACCGGACGCCTTGACATTGTAGCCGTCAAGAGTGACGACGTTCTGCGCCGCCTGCCAGTCGAGGTCGAGTGTCGAGTCCTGACCGTGCATCACGACCAGTGACTTGATGAACGGGAGATTCTTCCGAACCACCGCAGGCTTTGCGAAGCCACCGTCCTTGAGCAGCGAAGCCAAACGCTTGGCTTTTGAGTCGGTGGCGACGTACGGGTTCGGCACGTTCCGACCCGGCAGCGTCCACCGCTGGGAGTTCCCACGGATGGTGCCGTGCCAACCCTTGAGCTCGACGAGGAACATTCCCGCGGGCGTGAGCAGGAGGACATCGACCTCGGCGGTACGCCCGTTCATGTCGAGGAAGGTGAGGTTGCACCAGGCGCTCGTGATGCCGTCATCGGGAAGGAGTTCACGGAACGTGTCGAGAGCGGCCTGTTCCGCCGGAGATGCAGGCGCCCCGAGCACCTTCCAGCGAGGAGAATCCGCTTTCATCGCCTACGCTCACACTCCTGAGGTCGTACTGCTCACTGCCGCCCTGGCGATCCTCCGTGGGTGAGGAGTCTCGGGGTGTGCCCAGGCTATCCCACCTGGGCAGCTGCCTCGGAACTGTATCCGATGGCTGGTCACTCCAGGAATTGGAGTCCCCGGTGCATCGCCGGGACGTCGTCGACGACGAGAATGCCGGTCGGCTTGTCGTTGAGCGAACCTGACTTTGTCACTACAACGGCACGCGGGGGTCTCGACGACTCGAATGCCTCGATGATGTCGAGGACCGACGTCGTCGGCTTGACGGCTACTACTTTCTCGTTGTCTTCCTTGGAAGCCAGGGCATCCGCGACAGTGGCGGCCTCTGCCACGAGAGTGCCGTCATCGTCCAACCACGACGCGGCCCACCGCGCGATGGTGTTCGTCGTCAGCAGGACGACCTCATGTCCGGGGTCCACGACGAGAACCTGGGAGAAATCGTCCTCGGTCATCTTCTTCATGACGGGCGCCAGTGCGTCCGCTCGCACCACGTTGTCCAACGGTTCGTTCGCGTAGTCGGCTGCTGTCGGGGGCTCGGTGAGCTGCTTGAGCAGATTATTGGCGGCTCCGAGCAGTTGAGGTGAAGGCGTCACCGTTGTCGGAATGCCAGGAACCCTGCTCCGATGAGACAGCAAGTTTCGAGCACGACCGATCACTTCGAATGCGGCCCTGTTCCGCGCCACGACACTGTCCCTGTCCCGGACCTGCCGGATCGAATCGCCCAGTCCTTCAGTCTCCAGCTTGTACTTCGACTCCAGGTGGCTCTCCATGAGCGAGCACACATCGATGAAGTCATTACTGAGTTGGTTGTTGCGGACGGTCTCGTCGGCGTCGGTACTCATAAGTCATTCATACCGCAAGATCTCCCGCCGTGCATCGCGCACTCCAGTCTCGACTCACTGGATCGAGAGTCGTGAGCCATGACGTTCGGGCCCATCGCCGACAGCCAGAATTTCGGTGTCCGAGGGGCCTGGAACACTCGAAGGCGACGAACTCACACCGACCACAGGACGGGGACGACAGGTGAGCAGGCAGGGCGAGGCCAATTGGGTCCAGGCGGCGGCATTTCGTGTCGGCAAGGACATCAGCAGCCGCCCATCGCTCGAAGCCCTCCTGGGATCTGTGGCGAGCACTACTTCTGTCGTGCTCGTCGCGATCGGGACGATCGGAAGTGTCAATGATTGGCCCGGATGGCCGTGGTGGCTGGTGGGGTCGGCGAGTCCCCTCGCCGCGTTCGTTCTCGTGTTGTGGTGCGTCTACTCGTTCCGAACGACGCTGAACCACGGTGAGACGGATTCTCAGCAGATCACGAGAACACTGACCGAGAGTCTCGCCATAGTCCACCGCAAGATCGCCGGAGCGGTCGAGCTCACCGCGGCACGGAGGCCGAAAGAGGTTGCCGAGGTCGCGAATCTCGTCGTTCAACTTATTCTCATGACCTACGCCGGGGTCGAAGGGATGCGGGCATCGGTGTTCGTTCTGAACGACGAAGGCAACCGCATGGACGTGCTCGTCTCCAGGGGTCGCCCAGACTGGCCCCGACCCTTCGATCAGTCCGACAGGCCCCGCGGGTCCAACGCGATCGGTTGGCTGGTCGGCAACGTCCGGCGTTCGAGGTTCGCACGAGACATCGAGCCCGATGGCGATGATGCGTACGGTGTCTCGGGTGACAGGTACCGGACGTTCATCTCGTGCGCCATCTACACCCAAACGGACCCGTATGGCATGCTTTCAGTAGATGCCACGACGCCGGGGGCCTTGGAGGAATCCGAGAAGCACTTGATCCAAGCTTTCGCCGATGCCCTCGCCGTGGCATTCACCCTTGCGCGACCTGAGATGCCTGGATCACGTCGGACGAAGAGGAAGAGGTGAGAACGATGACGACTTCACCCGGATGGCAGTTGACCGAACGTGAGAAGCGCGAAGCGGAAGAGCTCCACAAGAGGGTCGCACGCGAGCTCGAGGAAGAGCGGCGACGTCGCGATGCCTACCTCGCCAAGCATCGCCCGATCAAGCGGACCTGAACCCCGGACCCTACCGTGGCTTCCAGAAACCTTGGAGGCCACGGTGCGTTCAGCGCCCGAACGTCACTCCCCGGCAGCCACACCGTCCCGTGCCGCATCGGCCAGCGCTGTCGGCTGGAGGGCGAAGCAGGTGACCGCTGTCGCCGCAGCGACGTTGAGGGAGTCGACGCCGTGGAGCATGGGGATGAGGACCGTCGTGTCCGTCTTCGAAAGGGTCTTGCGGGACAGGCCGTCGCCTTCGGTGCCCATGATGATGGCGACTTTCTCGGGCGGGTTCGCTGCGAACTCCTGGAGGGTCACCGAGTCGTCCCGCAACGCGAGAGCCGCCGTGTGGAAGCCCGCCTCCTTGAGGCGGTCCAGGTCGGCCGGCCAGGCGTCGAGCCGGGCCCAGGGCACCTGGAAGACCGTGCCCATCGAGACTCGCACCGATCGCCGGTAGAGCGGGTCGGCACACCGGGGCGTCACGAGCACCGCATCCATGCCCAGACCCGCGGCGGAGCGGAAAATGGCTCCGAGGTTCGTGTGGTCCACGACGTCCTCGACGACGACCACCCGGGTGGCTCCCTCCAGCAGCTCCTCGAGCGGAACCGGCGCCGGACGGTGCATGGACGCCAGTGCGCCACGGTGCAGGTGGTAGCCGGTGAGCAACTCGACCGCCTGGTCGGAACCGATGAGGATGGGAGCCCCGGTGGCTGACCCGGCCCCGGCCTGTTCCTCATGTGCGCCCTGTCCCTCGTGTTCGGCGAGCAGCTCGGCGAGTGCGGCGAACCACTGCCGGTTCATGAGGTACGAGCGTGCCCGGTGGCCGGCCACGAGCGCCCGTTCGATGATCTTCGAACTCTCCGCGATGTACAGGCCACCCTCGGGCTCCATGAGGCTGCGCAGCTTCACGTCGGTCAGTCGCGTGTAGTCCCGCAGGTGTTCGGCCAGGAACGCGTGGGCGTCGTCGCCGCTCGCGTCGCTCCCCTCCCCCGGCAGGTCGTCGAAGAAGTGGATGCGGGCCGGGTCGATCCCGGCCCGTTCCGCTCTCTCGAGGATCTCGTCGTTCGTGGCCGGTGCCTTGCGCGGAGTGTTCACGCGGTCCTTCCTCGGTGGGTCATCACATGCCGAGGATGCGCACGAGCGCCACGATCCCCAGCACCACGATGATCCCACGGAGCACGACCGGGTTGAACTTCCGGGCCACGCGCGCACCCAGGTAACCGCCCAGCAGCGAACCGATCGCCACGAGCAGCACCGCCATCCAGTCGATCCGGTCCCACCCGACGATCACGTAGGTGGCACCGGCGACGACGTTGACGACGAGCACCAACACGTTTTTGGCCCCGTTGAGCCGCTGGATCGACTCCGGCAGCAGGAGCCCCAACAGACCGATGAGCAGGATGCCCTGGGCCGCGGCGAAGTACCCGCCGTAGATCGCCGTGGCGAACACCGCGAGGAACACGAGCACCATCCGCCCCGCGGACACGCCACCGGCCGCACCGGTGGCCCCGGCCCCCGGCGGGAGGTCGGGGGTGGGAGAGGTGGAGGGCGCCTCGGCGGCGTTCTCCTTCTTCTTCCGCAGGTACTTCTGGAGTGCCGGCTGCCCGATCACCATGACGAGGGCGAGGACCAGGAGGACCGGCACGATCGTGATGAACGCGTCCTCCGGCAGGTTCAGCAGGAGGAAGGCGCCCACGAGCGCGCCGAGCAGGCTCGCCGGGACCAGCTGCAACAGGCGCTTGGCCTGTCCCTTGAGCTCCTCCTTGTACCCGAGCGCGCCGGTGACGTTGCCGGGCACCAGACCCACCGCGTTCGACATCGTCGCGACCACCGGCGGCACACCGAAGGCCACGAGCGCCGGGAAGGTCACGAGCGTGCCGGAACCGACGGCGGCGTTGATGCCACCGGCGGCGACTCCCGCGAGAAGGACGAGAACGATCTCCAGCCAGGAGTCGATGTGGGTCATGGCGAACATGCAGGAACTTCCGTCGGGGAGGTGGAGGGGAGGGCGGTGTGCGGGTGCAGGGCGCCTCGGGGGCGGGTCGGGTCCAGTGTGGCCGGTCCGGGGTGGTCGGCGCCCCGGGAACGACTCAGAGCGACGCGCGGGCGGTGTAGCGGCCGTCCTCGGAACGGTCGAGGACGATCGGCATGCCGAAGGTCTCCGTGAGCTTCTCGGCGGTGAGCGTCTGCGCGATGGGCCCGGCGGCGACGGTCTTCCCGTCGCGGATGAGGAGGACGTGGGTGACGCCTGCGGGGATCTCCTCGACATGGTGGGTGACCATGAGGGTGGTGGGGGCCCAGGCGCCGCCGAGGATCTCGCCGAGGGCCTGGACCAGTTCCTCGCGCCCGCCGAGGTCCAGGCCGCTGGCCGGCTCGTCGAGGAGCAGCAGCTCCGGGTCGGTCATGAGGGCACGGGCGATCTGCACGCGCTTGCGCTCACCCTCGGACAGGGTGCCGAAGGCGCGGTCGGCCATGTCGCCGACCCCGAAGGCCGACAGGAGGTCCTGCACACGGTCCAGGTCCTCCGGCTCGTACTCCTCGGTCCAGCGGCCCTGGACACCGTAGGCGGCGGTGAGGACGACGTCGGAGACCTTCTCGGCCCGCGGGATCTGCGCGGCGAGGTTGGCGGACGCGTAGCCGATGCGCGGACGCAGCTCGAACACGTCGATCTTGCCCATCGTCTCCTCGAGGATCTTCGCGGTCCCCGAGGAGGGGTGCATGCGGCCGGCGGCGATCTCCAGCAGGGTCGTCTTACCGGCACCGTTGCGGCCGAGGACCGCCCAGTGCTGGCCTTCCTCCACGTGGAGGTCGAGGCCGTCGAGAAGGTGATTCTGCCCGCGGCGGACGCGGACGTCGTGGAGATCCAACACTTCGCTCATGGGCAGAACTCTAGTCGGGTGGGTGGCGGGCGGGCGAACGGGTGCGGAGCTCTACCCTGGTGCGGATGGACACCGCACTCGCCACCCTGCTCACCTCGCTCGCCGTCACCGCCCACCTGGACGGCCGACTGGGGCCCGACGACCTCACCCACACCTTCCTCGAGGCGGACCTGCCGGTCCCGCTCGTCCTCGACGACCCCGTGTTCGGGACGGACGCCCCCACGGGGTTGCTCCTGGCCGTGCCCGCCCTCCGGCGGGCCGGGGTGCGGCGGTTGCGATTGGCACTCGTCCATCCGACGCTGCCCCTGCGGGTGCCACGGGTCGACCGCGAGGCGCGGCGGGCGATCTCCCGGTCCTCCGCGGTGGCCGTCGCCGAGGTGGGCGCTGAGGGCGCCTCGGGAGTGGAGGGCACCTCGGGAGCGGGGGACGGCGGGGAGTCGGTCGCGGTGGTCGTGCTCGACGGCGAGGCGAACCTACGGATCTTCCCGTGCGCGCGGGTACGCTACGCGACGGTGGACACGGTGTCGGTGGCGGAGTCGGCCCGGACGCTGCGCGAGGCGGTCATGGCGGCGCTGTCGCTCGTCGAGACACACGGGCAGGCGGTGCCCGAGGGCATCCGGAACCTCCAGTGGCGGGACTGGCAGGCGGACATGAGCGCGGAGAAGGCCCGTGGTGAGCTCTCGACGCTGCTCGACGACCCGGCGCACGCGATCCTCCTGCAGACCGCACTCGACGTGCACCAGGCGTTCTCCGGGGTGCTCGCGCCGGCGTCCCTGCAACCGCCGGAACTCGGCGCAGCGCTCGACCGCGTGCACAAGGCGGCGGCCGGTGTCATCACCGCGGTGAGCCGCGAACACGGGGTGGGGTGAGGGTGTTCGAGGGTGAGGGTGTGACTGTGCACCGTCCTTGTCAGACGGCGTGGGCCCACCCCGCCAGGCCGGTCACTGCACCGCCCCAGACGGCCACCGATCCTATGACGGTCCAGAGCGGAGTCCAGCGGCGCGCCGTAGCCACCCCGGCGATCAGGGTGCCGAGAACGAAGAGGATGAGGGACGCCTGGAACGTGTAGCGAAGGACGTCCTGGTCGACTCCGTCGTTCTCGTAGGCCATCAACGGGGAGAACCCGTGGAGGAAAAGTGCGGTCAGGAGCGACGGCCCGAGGAGCATCGCTGCGGCGAAGACACCGGCTGTCCCGCGCTTGATCAGTGTCCACGAGGACGACGTGCGATCGGTGGAGCCGGAGGCAGGCGCGGCGACCGAATCACGCACGGCACGTCGCGCAACGAGACCCGCACCATGCGCGATCGCCAACGCCACAGCGGCCATGACAAGTGCCACGAGACCGATGCCCAGTTCGCGCAGGAGCGGGAGGATCTCGTCCTCGAGGTCGCGGGAGAACAGCGAGTACTCCGTCTGCAGGGCGGTGATGGGGTGGACGGAGTGGGCGCAGCGGATCGTGTCCGCGGCGGCCTCGGAGAGCCCCAGGTGGCGGACCTTGCCGGCCTCGACCAGGTCCTTCATTGCGCCGACGGTCTCCTCGATGGGGACGTCCGGGTCCACGCGGTGCTGGTAGTACAGGTCGATGTGGTCGCCGCCCAGCCGCTTCAGCGAGGCGTCGCAGGCGGAGCGGACGTACTCGGGCCTGCCGTTGACGCCCAGGCGGGTGCGGGGCGGGTCAAGGGTTCGGTGAGACATTGTCGGTATGGGTTCGCGGGGTGGACCGAGGGCACGTCGGGACCGAGGACAGGGTGCCTCGGGTGCGGGGCCTAGACTTCCCGTGTGACTTCGCAGACTCCTCGCCCCCAGCGCATCAGCATCATCCGGCCGATCGACGATGGCTACTCCCTCGCCACGACGATGGCGGACCCGTCGACGGTCGATGACGGAGTCTCCAACGCGAAGCAGGTGTTCGGTGACGCGGTGGACGTCTTCGTCGTGCCGCCTGCCCTCACCGCGGCACCGCCCCAGTTGGTGCTCATGGACGTCGACTCGACGTTCATCAACGAGGAGGTCATCGAGCTCATCGCCGAGCACGCCGGCGTCCGGGAACAGGTCGCCGAGGTGACCGAGCGCGCCATGCGGGGCGAACTCGACTTCGAGCAGAGCCTCCGCGCGCGGGTGGAAACTCTGGCCGGGCTGCCCGTGTCCGTCCTCGACGAGGTGGCGCGGTCGGTCACCTACTCCCCCGGCATCCCGGAGTTCGTCGCCGCCGCACAGGCCGCAGGCACGCACGTGGCGTTGGTCTCCGGCGGGTTCGACGTGATCGTGGAGTCCCTCGCAGGTCGTCTGGGCGTCACCGACACCGAGGCGAACACCCTCGAGATCGTCGACGGGAAACTGACCGGACGGGTTACCGGGCGCGTGGTCGACCGCGCGCGCAAGGCGGAACGACTGGCCGAGATCTGCTCCGAGCGCGGCTTCGACGTCGCGCGCACGGTGGCGATCGGCGACGGGGCGAACGACCTCGACATGGTCGACGCCGCAGGCTACGGCATCGCGTTCTGCGCCAAGCCCACACTCGTCGAAGGGGCGGACGCCTCCCTCACCATCCGGCGGATGGATGCGGTGTGGGCGGCACTCACCGGTAAGGCGCCCGGCGGTCCGCAGGGGTGAGTGGGCCCGTGCCGCCTGCGCCTGCGCCCGACCCTGCGAGGTAGATGTCGTTCCGCAGGACTCTTGTCTCGTAGTCCTGCACGACTACGAGACAAGAGCCCTGTCAAACGACATCTTGCTCGTAGGTGTGAGAGGGACCGATTCGCCCGGCATTAACCAGGGGTTCGCGACCGGTCAGAAGCTGTGGATCTCGGGGAGCGGGAAGTCGCCGACAGGGACCTCCCAGTCAGGGAGGTCGAACACGGCGAGGGTGCTCGGGTGGATGGGGCCCAGGAACTCGCCGAACGGGCTGGACGAACCGGCCATTCGCGCCTTCGCGCACACTTCGTCGATGACCGCACCGACCGTGGGCTGATGACCGACGACGTAGGCTCCGCGCGCTTCCGGCGGGATCGTCGAGAGCACCTCCAGCCAGTCCTCGACCCCGGCCATGTAGAGGGTCGCGTCGGTGGTGACCTCGAGGTCCGGCGCGGTGCCGCTCTCCTCCGCCGCCGAACGCCTCTTCTTCTGCGCCTCCACGACCGGTTCGGAGGTCTCCACGGTCCTGCGCGCCTCGGATCGGACGATCATGTCGAGGTCGTACCCCGCCAGGAACTCCGCGGCACGGTCCGCTTGACCCCGACCGTGGTCCGTGAGCGGGCGGTCGATGTCGGTCGCGGCGGGCCCGGCCTCACAGTGGCGGGCGAGAACGAGGATCGGCATGCCCCCAGGCTACGGGTCGGGCCCGGTCCGGGTCACGCCCTCTTCTCAGCACCTGAATCCCCACCCGGGGCCCCGACGCGACGGCGCCCCGCACGTCCGTGGTGGAGTGCGGGGCGCCTCGGCGACGGGGTGATGGCGTGCCATGGCGAACCTGGACGCCTTATCTGGTGCGGCCGCTGAAGCCCCTCAGGCTCCGGTGGAGTGGAGGCCGCCGTCGACGTGGACCATCTCGCCGGTGGTGGCGGGGAACCAGTCGGAGAGCAGGGCGACGATCGCCTTGCCGGCGGGCTCGGTGTCGGTCTCGTCCCAGCCGATGGGCGCGCGGTCGCTCCACACGTCCTCGAAGGCCTCGAAACCGGGGATCGACTTGGCGGCGGTCGTCTTCAGGGGGCCTGCGGACACGAGGTTCACGCGCACCCCGTCGGCTCCCATGTACTTGGCCAGGTAGCGGCTGGTCGACTCCATGGCCGCCTTGGCGACACCCATCCAGTCGTAGGCCGGCCAGGCGACGGTCGCGTCGAAGGTGAGACCCACGACGCCGGCGCCCTCGTTGAGCACCGGGCGGGCGGCCACGGTGATCGCCTTGAGCGAGAAGGCGGAGACCTGGAAGGCGGTCGCGGCCGACTCGAAGGGGGTGTCGAGGAAGACGCCGCCCAGTGCGTCCTTCGGGGCGAAGGCGATCGCGTGGACGATGCCGTCGATGTTGCCGCCCAGACGCTCGGGCAGGGCCGCGAGGTCCTCCTCGTCGGTGGCGTCGAGCTCGATGACGTCGACGACCGGCTTCGGCAGACGCTCGGCGATGATCTTCGTGATCTTCATCTGGCGGCCGAAGGAGGAGAGGATGACCTCCGCCCCCTGCTCCTGTGCCAGACGGGCGGCGGCGAAAGCGATGGAGGCCTCCGTGAGCACGCCGGTGACGAGGATGCGCTTGCCCTCGAGAATTCCCATGGATCGTCCTTTCGAAAGGTGGTGAAAGCTGTGTGCCCCTCACGGGGCGGGTGCCCCTCCCGGGGCTGAACGTTCAGACGGAACGCAGAGTCCGGAAGTCAGTGCCCCATGCCCAGGCCGCCGTCGACCGGGATGACGGCGCCGGAGATGTAGGCGGCCTCGTCGGAGGCGACCCAACGGACGACCTTGGCGACCTCCTCGGCCTCGGCGAACCGCTTGGCCGGGATCGAGTCGAGGTATTCCTTCTGCTGCTTCTCGGGCAGCTCCGCGGTCATCTCGGTGTTGATGAAGCCGGGCGCCACGACGTTCGCGGTGATGCCGCGGGCACCGAGCTCACGCGTGATCGAGCGGGCCATGCCCACCAGGCCGGCCTTCGACGAAGAGTAGTTGGCCTGGCCGGGCACCCCGTAGAGGCCGGACACGGACGACACGAGCACGATCCGGCCGAACCGACCGCGGATCATGTTCGTCACACCGCGCTTGACGACGCGGAACGCGCCACCCAGGTTCGTGTCGACGACGGCGTCGAAGTCCTCCTCGCTCATCCGCATGAGCAGGTTGTCCCGGGTGATACCGGCATTGGCGACGACGACGTCGACGTTGCCCAGCTCCTCCTCGACCTGCGTGAACGCGGCGTCGATCGACTCCGGGTCCGTCACGTCGGCGGCCACCGCCAGGGCTCCCTCGGGGGCCTCACCGTTGCGGGAGGTGACGGCGACGGCGTACCCGCTCGCCACGAACTCCTCCGCGATCTTCCTGCCGATCCCCCGGTTGCCACCGGTCACGAGGACGACGCGCTTGTCAGCCACGGGCACTCTCCTTCACACCGGGCAGGTCTGCCCCGCACACCGGTGAATCTCGTCGAACTGGCTTGCCTCCGGCACGATCCGCACCGGTTCCGCGCACCAACCTACAACGCGGAACGCCACCGTGCGTGCAGCGGGGACAACGACGGGCGTATGCTTTTGTACCCGTGACCGCCCGGGCACACCGTCACGTGTACGGCACGCATCGACAGTGTCCGGTGGACCGCCCGGCACCGCGGCCACACGTCATGATCGAACGGGGGAACGTGGCGAAGAAGAGACCGGTCGCCCAGGTGACCGAGGCGACCCAGGACTCCGTCCGCGACGACGTCGATCTCCGCACCCGCCGCTACCTGTGGTCGATG
Source organism: Brevibacterium litoralis (assembly GCF_040212315.1). Classification (NCBI taxonomy): domain Bacteria; kingdom Bacillati; phylum Actinomycetota; class Actinomycetes; order Micrococcales; family Brevibacteriaceae; genus Brevibacterium; species Brevibacterium litoralis. The sequence continues at coordinate 108,481 of NZ_JBDIUY010000019.1, forward strand.
GCCATCCGCACCGTCTGCTTCGTACTCGCCGTCGTCTTCACCCTGTGGAAGCCGGGCTGGTACGTGCTCGTCTTCTTCGTCGGCGCCGTCGTCCTCCCGTGGATCGCAGTGTCGCTGGCCAACAACCGCACGCGCCGGACCCTGCCCACGCGTACCGCCGTCGTCGACGGCCCGCCGCGCCACGGTCTGCACGGTGACGTCCACCCCGCCGCCGAGGCGCCCTCCCCTCCCCACACCCCCACCGCGGGCACCGGGGCGGGCACAGAAGGCGACACAGGGGACGACGGCACCGGGGACGACGGTTCAGGGAACGACGAGGAACCGATCGTCCTCGACGGCGACGACGTGACCGCGCGGTCGACGTCCGACCCCAGCACCTTTTCAGATGCACCTGGGACCATGGGAACCGACGCTCATCCGGACGGCGGCGACTCCGGGCGGGCGTCCGACAGCGACTCGACCGACGACTTCCGGACCGACAGCAAGGACTCCACCGACCGATGACCGACGACATCTTCCGCATCCTCGGCGCACGCCCCGGGTCACCGGGCGGATCACCATCCGGCTCACGGGACGCCTCCGGACAGGCTGAACAGGGTGGAGCCGACGGTCCGGTCCGGGGACTCCAGTGCTCGGCCAAGGCGTGCCGCGCGGACGCCTCGCACGCGATGTTGTGGAACAACCCGCGCATCCACACGCCCGAGAGGCGCAAGGTATGGCTCGCCTGCCCGGACCACCGCGGCTACCTGCGCGAGTACTTGGAGATGCGGTCCCTGTTCAAGGACGAGGTCACGGTCGACGCGATCCCGGAGTCCGCCGGATGAGGAACGGACGTTTCGGATTCCTCCTGACCCGCCGCTGGCTCACGTACATCGCCCTCGCGATCGTCGCCGCGGCCGTCTGTGGACTCCTGTCGAACTGGCAGAACGACCGGCGGGCCCAGCGCGATGCGGAGATCGACCGCATCGAGACGAACTACGGCGGCGACCTCCACGACATCACCGATCTCCTGCCGGACACGGACGCGACCCTCGACGCGGACGACGAGTGGAAGCGGGTCGAACTCACCGGTCACTATGCCGTCGAGGACACCGTGCTCGCCCGTAACCGCACGCTCAACGCGCAGTCGGGCTACTACGTGGTCGTCCCCTTCCTCGTCAAAGGCGGTGCCGACGGGACCGGCGCCGGTACTCCGCAGGGCGCCTCGGTCGCGGTGGCCCGCGGCTGGGTGCCGACGGACTCGACGGCCGGCACCCCGGAGGACACCGCGATCCCGGCGGTGCCCACCGGGACGGTGACCCTCACCGGGTGGGTACGACCGGCCCAGGACGGATCCGGTGACGAGAACCCCGAAGGACTCATCCGCGCGATCGACCCGGAGCGGATCCCCGGCATGGAGGACGGCTACCGGCACGTCTACCTGGAGATGGAGTCCGAGGACCCCGCGGGCGAGCAGATCACCGCGCTCCCCGTGCCGGACACGGATCCGGGCTCGCACCTGTCGTACACGTTCCAGTGGATCGTGTTCGGCGTCATGATCCTCGGCGGCGTCGGCTACGCGGCCGTGCGTGAGCGCCGCACCCTCGACGCCGAGGCGGGTGGGCCCGAATCAGGAGCGCACAGGGTGGCCGGCGGACCCGGCTCCGGTGATGACTCCGAGGGTGCGGCAGGACCCGACTACGTGGTCGTCGACAAGACGATGCTGCGGTCCCGCGCGACCCGGAAGCTCGCGACCGGAAAGAATCAGAGTGGGAGGCCGACGTCCCGGGGCGAAGGACGCTACGCGGGCGCCTCGCCGTCGCGGATGCAGCGCGGCCGGAAGCCCGCCACCGCGGAGGACGTCGAGGACGCCCTCCTCGACGAACAGGTCTGACGACCCTGTAGGGAGCGCCCCGTGTCCGCCCTCAGGTCATCGTGACGAGGTCGAGGTAGGAGTCGTTCCAGATGTCCTCGTCGGCGTCGGGCAGGAGCAGGACCCGGTCGGGGTCGAGGGCGCTCACGGCACCCTCGTCGTGGGTGACGAGCACGATCGCGCCCTCGTAGCGGCGGATGGCGCCCAGGATCTCCTCGCGGCTGGCGGGGTCGAGGTTGTTGGTCGGCTCGTCGAGCAGCAGGACGTTCGCGCCGGAGACCACGAGGGTTGCCAGGGCCAGACGTGTCTTCTCGCCGCCGGAGAGGACCCCGGCGGGCTTGTGCACGTCGTCGCCGGTGAAGAGGAACGACCCGAGCACCGTGCGCACCGCCGTGTCGTCCAGGTCCGGGGACGCCGAGCGCATGTTCTCCAGGACCGTCCGGTCGTGGTCGAGCGTCTCGTGCTCCTGGGCGTAGTAGCCGAGCTTGAGGCCGTGACCGGGGATCACCTCACCGGAGTCCGGCTCCTCCTGACCGGCCAGCAGCTTGAGCAGGGTCGTCTTACCGGCGCCGTTGAAGCCGAGGATCACCACGCGCGCCCCGCGGTCGATCGCGAGGTCGACACCGGTGAACACCTCGGTCGAGCCGTAGGACTTCGAGAGCCCCTCGGCGGTGAGCGGCACCCGACCGGAGGCCGCCGGGGTCGGGAACTTGAGGTGCGCGACCTTGTCGGCCTGTCGCTCGTCCTCCAGGCCGGCCATCATCCGCTCGGCGCGCTTGGCCATCTGCTGGGCGGCGACGGTCTTGGTCGCCTTCGCACGCATCTTGTCGGCCTGCGCCATGAGGGCGGTGGCCTTCTTCTCGACGTTCGCGCGTTCGCGGCGGCGGCGACGCTCGTCGTCCTCGCGCTGCTTGAGGTAGTGCCGGTACCCCATCGCGTAGATGTCGATGGTCTGGCGCATGGCGTCGAGGAAGAACACCTTGTTGACGACCTCGTCGATGAGATCGAGGTCGTGGGAGATGATGATGAGCCCGCCGTCGTACACCTTGAGGTAGTCGCGCAGCCACATGATCGACTCGGCGTCGAGGTGGTTGGTCGGCTCGTCGAGGATCATGATGTCGGGTGCGGCGAACAGGATCCGCGCGAGTTCCACCCGGCGGCGCTGACCGCCGGAGAGCGTCTCGAGCGGCTGGTTCAGCAGCGCTTCGGTGAGGCCCAGGTTCGCGGCGATCGTGAGCGCCTCGGACTCCGCGGCGTACCCACCGGCGGCGACGAACTCCGCCTCCACCCGCGGGTACTTCTCGATCGCCTTCTCCATGACCTTCGGGTCCGGCGAGCTCATCTGCTCCTCGGTCCGGCGCATCCGGCGCGCGATCACGTCGAGCTCCCGCGCTCCGAGGATCCGCTCCTTGCCGGTCGCCTTGGGGTCACCGGAGCGGGGGTCCTGCGGCAGGTAGCCGACGGTCCCGCTGTGGGTGACGGTGCCCTCGTTCGCCGGGTGGTCGCCCATGAGCACCTTGGTGAGCGTCGTCTTCCCGGCGCCGTTACGGCCGACGAGTCCCACCCGGTCACCCTTGTCGACGCGGAAGGTCACCTCCGACATGAGGGTGCGGGATCCGACGAGGACCTCGAGATCGGACACTGCGAGCATGGCTCAGGCTCCCTGTCGGTCGGCGGGGTCCGCCGACGGGTCGGTGGTGGGGGCGGGGCGTGCGCCCGCCTTCGTGTACTTCTGTGCGTGACCGCGCGTGATGAGCTCGACGAGCAGGGTCTGCGGGTGCACACCCTCCTCGATCGCCTTCCGCACGATGTCGTCCGCGAACGAGGTCGGCAGATCACAAGAGACCGTCACACTGTCGGGGTTCGCTGTCGGTGCGGACGCGGAGGGAACGGTGGGAGGAGAGGTGGAGGGCGCCTCGGCGGCGGTGCTCGCGGCAGTGGCACCCGCAGAGGAGCTGGTGTCCCCGGAGGGTGACCGGTCGGTGAGGAGGCGGTCGTCCGGACCGTCGTGCCAGCCCGGCCCCTCGGGGACGGTGGTCTTCTTCCGGAACGCCTCGGCGGCGGCGCGGGCGCGGGAGTCGGCTGCCTCGTTCATGCGGTGGTCGGAGTGGCCCTTGACCCATTCGAATGTGACCTCGCGGTCGGCGAGGGCCAGATCGAGGGCCTCCATGAGATCGCGGTTGAGGACGTCCTTGCCGTCGCGCTTCTTCCAGCCCTTCTTCTTCCAGCCGGGCATCCACTTGGTGAGCGCGTTGATGACGTACTGGCTGTCGCACAGCAGGTGGAAGTGCTCGTCCAGGTGCGCCGTCGCCTGCAGGAGGGACAGGACCGCCTGGAGCTCGCCGCGGTTGTTCGTCGAGTTCGGCCAGCCTCCCGCCGCCCACCGGTCGTCGTCCACGTACCAGGCCCACCCGGCGGGGCCGGGGTTGCCGAGGGCGGAGCCGTCGCAGGCAGCGGTGATCGTCATGAGGTCCTTTCCACGCGGATGGCCCCCGTCGTCGACAGTGCCGTCGATGATGCCGTCGACAGCGCGCGGAGGCCGGGCTCGAGTCTACGTCGTGGGCCCTGTCCGGGAAGAACCGTCGGCTGGGCGCTTCCTCACGTTCCCGAGGCGCCCTGCACGATCGGCTGGGTCGTGCAGGGCGCCTCGGGAACGGGATTCGGGACATGCGTAGCCAGAAAGTGGTGAGATGTCGGTTCGACCGGTCCGGTCGTCGGTCAGACCATCGACTCGTCGAGTTCGGCGATCGTGTGGGTGTCCTGGAAGCCGCGGACCCCCTGGATGCCCATCTCGCGTCCGAAACCGGAGTACTTGAAGCCGCCGAATGGTGCGCGGTTGTCCAGGCGGGCGGCACCGTGGTCGTTGATCCACACGTGACCGGCGTACACTCGCGCGGCGACGCGGCGGGCACGGTCGAGATCGGCCGACCAGACCGAACCGTCGAGGGCGGCCCAGCTGTCGTTCGCCTTCGCGACGGCCTCCTCGTCGGAGTCGACCGGCACGATCGGGATGACCGGACCGAACTGCTCCTCGGTGACGACGCGGAGGGACTCGTCGGGATCGACGACGAGGGCCGGACGGAGGAAGTACCCCTCCGCCAGTTCCCCATCCGGGAGTTCCCCGAACTCGAAGACCTCGGCACCGGACTCGCGCGCCTCGGCGATGAGCTCGGCGACGAAATCGCGCTGACGCGCGGTGTGGAGCGGTCCCATCGTCGTGCCCTCGTCGGTGCCGGCACCGAGGACGACCTGCTCCAGACGCGCCGACAGGCCGGCGACGACCTCGTCCATCCGCGACCGGTGGACGTAGAGGCGCTTGGCGTTCATGCAGATCTGGCCGGTCGAGTCGTAGATGGAGTGGAACAGACGGTCCAGGTGGGTGTCGTCGAGGATCGCGTCGTCGAGGATGAGCGCCGCGTCGTTGCCGCCGAGCTCCAGCGTCGTGCGGGTGAGGCCGCGGGAGGCCATCTCCTGCATCTTCTTACCGCCGCCGACCGAGCCCGTGAAGGTGAGCTTGGCGACGTCGTCACTCTCGATGAGGGCAGACATCGGTTCGTTCTCCCCGGTGACGACGTTGAGCACGCCGGCCGGGAGCTTCTCGGCCACGCGCCGGACCACACGGGTGGTCGCGAGCGGGGTGGTGAGCGGCGGCTTCACGACGACGGTGTTCCCGGCGACGAGCGCCTGTGGCAGACCGGCGGCGAGGATCGCGAGTGGCCAGTTGTACGGCACGATGATCGACACGACGCCGAGCGGCCGGTAGGAGATCGTGAGCTCGGTCGGGATGGTGTCGGTCGTCGGCAGGACGGTCGTCGAATCGACCTGGTCGGCCAGGGCCATGGCCTCGCGCCAGCGCTGCTCGAAGACGAGGGCGTCGACCCAGGACTCCACCGTGGGCTTGCCGTTCTCCTCCGAGAGGATCCGGGCGTCCTCGTCACGGTCGTCGGCGATCCCGGCGATCGCCTCACCCATGAGCCGGGCGCGCTCCTGGGCGCCGAGTGCGGCCCACGCGACCTGGGCGTCCTTCGCACTCGCGATCGCGCTCTGCACGTGCGCGGCCGATGCGGAGGCCGCACGGCCCACCACTCGCGCGGGACGGGCGGGGTCGTGGACGACGATCTCGTCCTCGGTGTGGATCTCCTCGCCGCCGATGTAGAGGCCGGTGCGGACAGGGGTGGCCTGGTCGGCGGGCGAGAGCTGGTTGTCGGAAGTCGCGGGCACGGAGCCCACCTCCTCGTACGTGGACGGACATACCGGGGAACGGGGTCGTTCCCACGCCCGGAACACTACGACTGGTGATGGATTCGGAACAGAGGACCGGGGCGTCTCCTTGCTCACATTATTGAACTTTCAATTACCTCCATCGTGCTGCGCGCATTGCCCCGGAGTGCACTCCGAGGCGTCCATGGCTGTTCGATCTGCTGAACACCTCCAAGTCCTGCTGTGTTCGGCATGATGAACGGCCAGGTCAGAGCCCCTATTGCCGCGGCGATCGCTCATTCGACCCTTCGAACGGCGAAAACCCCACGCATGGAAGAATCCTTGCCGAGGCACCCCCGGATCGTTGGTCTCACCATCGAACTCTCGTCTCGAGACTCCCCTCCCCTTCGTGCCGATGCCGACGCGCGACGCAGTCCACACGCGTCGCGCCCAGCTGCGAGATTGGAGCCGAGATGTCGATACACCCGCGGCGTGGATGACGCGTCGCGATCGCAGGTGCCAGGAGGAGCACGGACATGGAACCGATGAAGGTCGTCATCGCCGGTGGGTCCGGTGCGCTCGGACGCGCGCTCGTCGGCGCACTGCAGCGCGCCGGTCACGAACCACACGTGCTCACCCGGGCGGACTCGGGGCGCGTGGCGGGCGCACCGGCACACACCTGGGACGGGCGGACCGCCGGAGCGTGGGCCCAGGTCCTCTCCCCCGACCGACGTGATCAACGGGTCGCAGTCGTGAATCTCGCGGGGAAGCTGGTCGACTGCCCACCGACGGACGCGAACATCGCGGCCCTGCGCGACAGTCGGGTCGAGGCCACCCGCGCACTCGTCACGGCTTCGCAGGAGCACCCTGTCGACGTGTGGCTCCAGGTCTCGACGACGGCGATCTGGTCGCACGGCGGGGACACCCGACTCACCGAGGACTCCCCCGTGCCGACCGGCGTGGACGCGTTGCCGCAGATGACAGGGGTCGCAGCTCCCTGGGAGGCGGCCGTCGAGGGTGCGGGTCTGCAGGCGGGAGGGCGCCTCGTGACACTGCGCACCTCGATCGTCCTCCAGCACGACGCGCCGGCGTTCGGCCGCCTGGTCTCCCTCGCCCGGACCGGGGCGGGCGGCACTGTCGGGTCCGGGGCCCAGTGGTTCTCGTGGATCCACGTCGACGACTGGCTGCGGATCGCCTTCACAGCTCTCGGGCTGGAGCCCGGCCCGGGGCTGAGGTTCCGACCGTCCTCCGATCGCTCCGGCAGAAACGCCGGCTCGCGCGCGTCGGCACCGGACGCCGACTCCGGACCACTGACGCTGCCGTCCGGAGTCGTCATCGCGGCCGCACCGAATCCGGTGACGAACGCCCGGCTCATGCGTGCACTGCGCGAGCGGCGTGCACCCCTGCGTCAGGTGATCCCCGGCGGCCTCGGCATGCCCGCGCCCGGGCCGATCCTTTCACTCGGTGCTGCCGTGTTGCACACGGATCCTGCGCTCGGCCTCACCGGTCGCCACACGACCTCCCGTGTGCTCGACGATCTGGGTTTCGAGTTCGAACACCCCGACCTCGACGGAGCCCTGGCGACCCTCTTCTGAGTTCGCTCCTCCGCACGGAGTCAGTCCATCCCGCCTCGGGGCCCCGGCAACCGTGGAGATTCATCCTGGCATCCACGCGGACCTGCGACCATGATGTCGTTCGGCAGGGCATGTGTCTCGTAGTCGTGCAGAACTACGAGACAAGAGGCCCGCGGAACGACATCTACCTCGCAGTCTGGAGTCTCGGGCCGGGAACTACCGCCCCGGCGCTCTCAGGCCGGGGGCTCCGGCGGGGTCTCGGGTACACCGAGTGCGGCGACGATCCGGCCGTACTCCGCGGCCAACGCGGTGGTCTCGTCCTCGGACAGGGTCTCCGCCGTCCCGGTGCGCAGCATCGTCACGAGCCCGTGGAGGCAGGCGTACCAGCCGGCCATCGTGCCCTCCGGGGGCCAGGGGCCTTCGGCCGCGAGCCAGGTCGAGAAGGTCAGCCGGGTCGAGTCGGACCCCAGGGACTCAAGATCGAAGACGAGTCGCTCGGTGTCCCAGGTGAACTCGAAGTTCTGCTCCGGTTCCCAGGCCAGAAGGTCACCGGGCATGTCGGACTCCCCGTCCATCCCGGCCTCCTCCAGTTGATCCTCTCCGGCCTTCAGATGCTCCGGCCAGAAGCGGAAGGTCAACCGGGAACCGGGTTCCCGGTCCCCGATGATGTCCGCAGGGAACCAGTGCCGCAGGTCCTCCGACTCCGTGAGGGCCCGCCAGGTGCGCGCCGTGTCGGCCGGGAGCTCCCGCACATACGTGATCGTGAGCTGATCACCTTCGCGCACGACCGTCCCGAGATCCGGCCTCCCGCCGTCCGGGGTCCCCGCGCCCACCTGTGCGTCGTCGTTCTGCATGTCCTCGTCCTTCCGGATCGATCCGTCTGACATGGTGCTCGCCGCACACGCTACGACGAGCAGCCCCGTCACGCACGCAGGGAACGTGAAGGTGACGCGGACGCCTGAGCCCTCACTCCACCGCGCCACCCTCACACAGCCGCGCGCGCAGTGCCTGCAGATCCTCTGCGGTGCCGCCGTGGGCGGTGAACCAGCCCTCGGCTCCGCCATCGAACGCCTCGACCGCGTCGAGGACTGCCTCCATGTCGGGCGCCTTCGCACCCATGAGGCCGCTCATGTCGATCCCGGCCGCCTCGAACTGCTGCATCACCACGTGCGCCGAGGTGCCCATCCGCGCGTGCACCCCGTCCATGTTCGGGTCCGTTGCCTCGTAGTCGACGACGACCTCCGCACGGTCGGCCCCGGCGAGAACGAGGGCCAGCGCCACGAGCGTGCCGGTCCGATCCTTGCCCGCCGCGCAGTGCACGAGCACCGGGGCGGGCCCGGTCGCGATCGCACGCAGCCCCTCGACGAGCATCGGCCCGGCCGAGTGCAGCATGTCGACGTAGGTCTCGCCGAGCGTGGCCGGGAACGCGCCCGGATCCGTCGACTTCTCCCCCATGACCGGCAGGTGCACGACCTCGGCGTGAGCGGCCAGCGCGTGCTCCGCGCCCACGCCCACCTGCTCGCCCCCGGTCCTCAGGTCGATGACGGTCCGCGGCGGCCAGGCCGTCGGGTACCCCGCGTGGTCGTCGTCGGCGAAGGGTGCGTCGGACCGCAGGAGCATCCCGCTCACGATCCCCGACACGTGCGTCGACACGTCCCGCAGGTTCGCCAGGCCCGGCAGCCGCGTGACCCCCTCCCCCGTGGCGTCATGGGTGGCGCCACCGGCGACGAAACCGGCGGGCACCTCGGCGGCCGGTGCCGTCTTCTTCGTCGTCGTCATCGCCACTCCTCCCCTGCTCCGTGACCGGCCTTGTGGGACCGGACTCAGCCCAGGTCCGAGATGTCGACGCCGGCGATCGCGGCGATGTCGACGAAGGGCTGGAAGATCTCGTCACCCGGCTCGACGATCGGATCGACACCCTCGGGCATGCCCTCCATGTAGAGGCCCAGGGTGTCGCGGTTCACGTCGGAGAAGACGGCGGGGATCGCCTCGAGGAGGAGGGCCCGCTTCTCGTCGCTCATCGACTGGCTGCCGAGCATGCTCACGGAGATCGGCATGGAGATCGACTCGCTCACGATCCGGAACTCACCCTCGTCGAACGGGAAGAGCGGGTTGTCCTGTCCGGCCATGGCCGTGAAGATCGTCGAGGTGCACACCACGTCGGCCTGCCCCTCCTGCAGGGCGATGAAGCTGCGGTCGTGACCATCGGCGAAGAGTACTTCGAAGTCCTCGCCCTCGGCCTTGTCGGCCTCGTCGAGCATGTGGATCGGCATGAAGTAGCCGGAGGTGGAGGCCGGATCGGCGAAGGCCACGGTGTCCTCGGGGGTGAGGTACTCCAGCGACTGAATGGGCGACTCGTCGAGGACGATGCACTGTGAGACCGGCTCGTCGGTGCCGGGCCAGGCGACGAGGGAGTCGACCTCACCGGTGTTGACGGCCAGCGCCGAGGGGAAACCGGACATGATCCCGATGTCCTCGTGGCCGGCGCGGGGAATCCGCACTTCTCATGCCGAGGAGGGGGCGGGGCGGAGAGCTTCCCGAGTGGGTGTGGTGGGCGTACGGAGGCAGTACGAAACGCCCGTGCCGGGACCGCGCAGGTCTCGGAACAGGGGTTTCGTACTGTTGGAGTGGGCGGGAGGGAAGCTCTCCGTCCCGGCCCCGGCAGGAACCGGAGCGGGAGGGGTTCCCCGCGCCGCGCCCGGCACGTGACATGCCAAGGACAGGGCGCCTCGGCAGCGGGAACTCAGATGTTGAACCCGAGGGCCCGCATCTGCTCCTTGCCGTCCTCGGTGATCTTCTCGGGGCCCCAGGGCGGCATCCAGACCCAGTTGATCCGGTAGGCCGGCACGATGCCCTCCAGGCACTGCGCGGTCTGGTCCTCGATGACGTCCGTGAGCGGGCAGGCCGCGGACGTGAGCGTCATCTCGATGACGGCGGTGCCGTCCTCGTCGACGCTGGCCCCGTAGACCAGACCCAGGTCGACGACGTTGACACCCAGTTCGGGGTCGACGACGTCCATCATCGCTTCGAGCACTTCCTCGTTCGACGCATTGGTCGGTCCGTCGATGACATCGGTCATGCCACACCTCCTGCTGCCCTCGCGATGGCGAGGGCGTCCTTGAGTGCCACCCACGCGAGGAGGGCGCACTTGATCCGATTGGGGAACTTGGACGTCCCGGCGAACGCGGCCGCATCGCCCAGGACCTCCTCGTCGGGTTCGATGGTCCCACGCGAGTGCATGAGCGCGTGGAAGGCCGCCTCGACGCGGGCGAACTCCTCCGCCGAGAGGTCCTCGGCCATCTCCGTGGCGACCGAGGCGGACGCCATCGAGATCGAGCACCCTTCACCGTCCCAGCGTACGCGGGTCCGCCCGGTGGCGGGGTCGACCTCGGCCTCCACCGTGATCTCGTCGCCGCAGGTGGTGTTCACCTGGTGCGAGGAGCCGAACAGCGGCGAGTGCTCGATGTCCGTGCCTCCCACCAGCGGCAGGTTACCGTGGCGGGCGCGCGCGTGGTCGAGGATCACCTGCTGGTACAGCTGGTTCAGGTCGTTCATGACGCCTCGTTCGTGGTCTCGTGGGTGGCCGGGGCTGCGGGTCGCGCCGAATGAGGCCGGGCTCAGGCCGCGCCGAAGAAGGCGCGGACCTCCGCCAGGCTCTTGAAGAACCGCTCGCAGTCCTCGGCCGTCGTGTACAGGTACGCGCTCGCGCGCGTCGTCGCGGTCACGCCGTACCGCCGGTGCAGCGGCTGCGCGCAGTGGTGGCCCACCCGCACCGCGATCCCCGCGGCGTCGAGGTACTGACCCACGTCGTGCGCGTGCACGCCGTCGACGACGAAGGAGACCGTCGCGAGTCGCGCCGTCTCCCCCGCTCCCGAGGCGCCCTGCACTCCCGGCTTGCCCGGCCCGAGCACGCGGACGCCGGGGATCGCGGCGATCCCGTCGAGCAGGAGCCCGGCGAGTTCCGCCTCGTGGGCGGCGATCCGGTCCATGCCGACCTCGGTGAGGTATCCGACAGCCGCCCCCATGCCGGCGACCTGGGCCACCGGCTGGGTGCCCGCCTCGAAACGCTGTGGGGCGGGCAGGAACTCGGCGTGGTCCATGTCGACCGTCGTGATCATCGAGCCGCCGGTGAGCACCGGCGGCAGCGCGTCGAGCAGCGCCTTCTTCCCGTAGAGCGCACCGATGCCGCTGGGTGCGAGCATCTTGTGGCCGGAGAAGGCGGCGAAGTCGACGTCGAGCGCATGGAGGTCGACGGGCATGTGCGGCACGGACTGGCAGGCGTCGAGCACGACGTACGCGTCGACCTCCCGCGCCCGGGCGACCAGGCGCTCGACGGGGTTGACGGTCCCGAGCACGTTCGAGGCGTGCGTGAACGCGAAGACCTTCGTCGTCGCGTCGACGATCGACTCCAGGTCGCCGAGGTCCAGGTGTCCGTCGTCCGTGAGCGGCAGGTACCGCAACTGGGCGCCGGTGAGCGCACACAGCTGCTGCCACGGAATGAGGTTCGCGTGGTGCTCCATCTCGGTGGTGACCACCGAGTCACCCGGGCCGAGCCGGAAGCGCGCGGCCTCCGGCCCACCCAGGCCCGCCGAGGCGTGCGCCATGCCCAATGCCACGACGTTGAGCGCCTCGGTGGCGTTCTTCGTCCAGGCGATCTCCTCGGTATCGGCTCCCACGAAGGCCGCGGTGGCGGCACGTCCGTGCTCGTAGGCGTCCGTGGCACTCACCGCGAGGGTGTGTGCGCCACGGTGCACCGCGGAGTTGCGGGCCGTGTAGAAGTCCTGCTCGGCGTCGATGACGCACTCGGGCTTCTGCGAGGTGGCCCCGGAGTCGAGGTACGCGAGCGGATGCCCGCCCACCTCGGTCGACAGGATGGGGAAATCGTTGCGCAGGCGCACGACCTCGGCGGGAGAGATCATCAGGCGTTCACCAGGAAACGGTCGTAGCCCTCGTTCTCCAGTCGGTCGGCGAGTTCCGCTCCGCCCTCCTCGGCGACCTTGCCGTTCACCAGCACGTGGACGTGGTCCGGCGTGATGTACTGCAGGATGCGCGTGTAGTGGGTGATGAGGAGGACACCGACGTCGGTCTTCTCCTTGGCGCGGTTGACGCCCTCGGAGACGACGCGCAGGGCGTCGACGTCGAGGCCGGAGTCGGTCTCGTCGAGGATGGCGAACTTGGGCTTGAGCAGCTCCATCTGGAGGATCTCGTGGCGCTTTTTCTCACCACCGGAGAAGCCCTCGTTGACGTTGCGGGCCGCGAAGTCCGTGTCGATGCGCAGGTCCTTCATGGCCTGCGAGAGCTCCTTGGTCCAGGTGCGCAGCTTGGGCGCCTCGCCGTCGATGGCGGTCTTGGCGGCACGGAGGAAGTTCGTCACCGTGACGCCGGGGACCTCGACGGGGTACTGCATGGCGAGGAAGAGGCCCGCCTGGGCGCGCTCGTCGGCGCTCATCGACACGAGGTCCTCACCGTCGAGGGTGACGGAACCGGAGTCGATCGTGTACTTGGGGTGGCCGGCCAGCGCGTAGGACAGCGTGGACTTGCCGGAGCCGTTGGGGCCCATGATGGCGTGGGTCTCGTTGGACGAGATGTCCATGTCGATCCCGTGCAGGATCTCCTTGGGGCCGGACTCGGTCTCGACGCTCACGACGAGGTCACGGATGGAAAGAGTGGACATGTGATTCCTTCTCTACAGGGTCTGTGGTCGCGGGGCCCGGCCCGGTCGGTGCGGTCGACCGACCGGTCCGGGGCCTGCGGTGAAAGGCAGTGGTGGAGCTGTGCCCGAAAACGGTGTCCGGGGTTCAGGCCGGGATGTCGACGTAGACGTCGCCGTCCCGTTCCGAGGTGGTGAAGACCTCGACCGGCTCGAAGGCCGGTGGGCCCTGGGCCTCGCCGGTGACGAGTGAGAACGCGGAGCCGTGCAGCCAGCACTCGATACTGCAGCCCTCCACGTCCCCCTCGGCCAGGGAGACCTCGCCGTGGGTGCACAGGTCGTCGACCGCGCGCACCACACCGTCCTCGGTCCGTGCCACACACACCTCGCGGTCACCGAGGACCACGCGGATCGCGGTGCCCGCGGGCACCTCGGTGGCGGCACAGGCACGGTACTGGGTCACAGCATGCTCCGCGAGAGCTCGTCCTCGATCTTCTCGGTGAGGACCTCTTCGATCTCGGGGACCTGGATCTTCTGGATGACCTCGTTGAAGAAGCCACGCACGACCAGGCGACGGGCGACCGTCTCCGGGATGCCACGGCTCATGAGGTAGAACAGGTGCTCCTCGTCGAACCGGCCGGTCGAGGAGGCGTGACCCGCACCCTCGATGTCGCCGGTCTCGATCTCCAGGTTCGGCACGGAGTCGGCCCGGGCACCCTCGGTGAGGATGAGGTTCCGGTTGAGCTCGTAGGTGTCGATGCCCAGTGCCTCGGGGCGGATGAGCACGTCACCGACCCACACGGAGCGAGCGTCAGTGCCCTGCAGAGCGCCCTTGTAGAGGACGTTCGAGGTGGCGCGCGCCGTGTTGTGGTCGACGAAGGTGCGGTGCTCCAGGTGCTGACCGGCGTCGGAGAAGTACAGACCGAGCATCTCGGCCTCGCCACCCGGGCCCGCGTAACGGACGTTCGAGTTGAGACGGACAATGTCGCCGCCCAGCGAGATCGCGATGTGCGTGTACTGCGCGTCCTTGCCGACCAGGGCGTCGTGCTGACCCAGGTGGATCGAACCGGACTCCCACATCTGCAGGGTGACGAAGCGCAACTGGGCGCCCTCGCCGACGACGAGGGAGACGAGCTCCGAGTAGTCGGCCGTCCCCTCGTGCTCGACGACGATCGTGGCACGGGCGTTGTCGCCGACGGTCACGAGGACGTGGCCGAAGACGGTCTCACCGGTACCGTCGGCGTGGATGACGACCGGCTCGTCGAGCTCGGTGCCGGCGGCGACCTCGTAGTGGAGCACGCCGTTCGCGTGCGCCGCGGCCACGGCGGCCGGGCGGTCCTCCGGCTCGAGAATCCCGTGGGCACGGGCCTCGTCGAGCGAGATCGTCGAGACGGTGACACCGGTCGGCAGGGTCCGGTCGGTGACCTGCAGGTGGGTGTCCGGCGTCGTGGCGGGCTCCTCCAGGAGTCCGGCCAGACGCTTGACCGGCGTGAAGCGCCACTCCTCCTCGCGCCCGTGGACCTGCGGGAAGTCCGCCAGGTCGAAGGAGCGGGTGCGCTCGTCGCGCTTGGCCACCGGGACGGTGACCTCCAGCGCGTTTGCCAGGGTTTCTGTCATGGGGTGTCGTTTCCTCCTCGGGACGCGGGCTTCAGCCCACGGCCCCTTCCATCTGCAGCTCGATGAGACGGTTGAGCTCGAGCGCGTACTCCATGGGCAGCTCACGGGCGATCGGTTCGATGAAGCCGCGCACGATCATGGCCATCGCCTCGGTCTCCTCGAGACCGCGGCTCATGAGGTAGAACAGCTGGTCCTCGCTCACCTTCGAGACCGTGGCCTCGTGGCCCAGCGACACGTCGTCCTCACGGATGTCGATGTACGGGTAGGTGTCCGAACGCGACTCGTTGTCGACGAGCAGGGCGTCGCACAGCACGGTGTTCGACGAGCCCTTGGCGCCCGGGTGCACGTGGACGAGACCGCGGTAGCCCGCACGGCCACCGGCACGGGCGACCGACTTCGAGACGATCGACGAGTGCGTGTTCGGAGCGGCGTGGACCATCTTCGAACCGGTGTCCTGGTGCTGACCCTCGCCTGCGAAGGCGACGGACAGGGTCTCGCCGCGGGCGTGCTCACCGGTCATCCAGATGGCCGGGTACTTCATGGTGACCTTCGAGCCGATGTTGCCGTCGACCCACTCCATGGTGGCGCCCTCTTCGGCGATCGCACGCTTGGTCACGAGGTTGTACACGTTGTTCGACCAGTTCTGGATCGTCGTGTAGCGGACGCGGGCGTCCTTCTTCGCGATGATCTCGACGACGGCCGAGTGCAGCGAGTCCGACTTGTAGATCGGCGCGGTGCAGCCCTCGACGTAGTGCACGTAGGAGCCCTCGTCGGCGATGATGAGCGTGCGCTCGAACTGGCCCATGTTCTCCGTGTTGATTCGGAAGTACGCCTGCAGCGGGATCTCCACGTGGACGCCCTTGGGGACGTACACGAAGGACCCGCCGGACCACACGGCCGTGTTGAGCGCGGCGAACTTGTTGTCACCGGAGGGGATGACGGTCCCGAAGTACTCCTCGAAGATCTCCGGGTGCTCCTTGAGAGCGGTGTCCGTGTCGAGGAAGATGACGCCCTGGCGCTCCAGCTCCTCGTTGATCTTGTGGTAGACGACCTCGGACTCGTACTGCGCGGCGACACCGGCGACCAGGCGCTGCTTCTCCGCCTCCGGGATACCCAGCTTGTCGTAGGTGTTCTTGATGTCCTCGGGCAGGTCCTCCCAGGTCTGGGCCTGACCCTCCGTCGACCGGACGAAGTACTTGATGTCGTCGAAGTCGATGCCCGAGAGGTCGGCACCCCAGTTGGGCATGGGCTTCTTGTCGAACAGCTTGAGTGCCTTGAGCCGGCGCTGGAGCATCCAGTCCGGCTCGTCCTTCATCTCGGAGATCTTCCGGACGACATCGGGGTTGACACCACGCTCGGCGTTGGCGCCGGCGTCGTTGTCGTCGTGCCAGCCGTACTGGTAGGCACCGATGTCCTTGAGTTCCGGATTGGCCTCGAGGATCTTGTTGGTCTCGGCGACGTCGGTCATCGTGACCCTCCTTGGTTGTTGTCCTTCTGATCGATGAGCGGGCGGTTGAGCACCGAGGTGGGAATGTGTGTGGTGCACACGTGCCCGCCACCGGCGAGCGTCGAGAGACGCCGCACGTCCACTCCGAGGTGTTCGGAGAACATGTCGAGCTCCGCCTCGCAGAACTCGGGGTACTCCTCGGCCACCTGCTGGATGGGGCAGTGGCCCTGGCACAACTGCATGGCCTCCAGCGGGGTGCCGACGGCCACCGGCGAGGCGGTCGCGGCGTACCCTTCGGCCACGAGTGCTCCGGCGAGCTCCCGGGACCGGCCGGCCACCGTCGAGGGGTTGCGGTCCATGCGCGCCGCCAGGCGCTCCCGCAGGGCCTCGGCGTGACGGCGTGCGAACTCGCCCACGGCCTCACGTCCGGCCTTCTCCTCGACGAATCCGAGCACGTCGACCGCCAGGCCGTCGTACTCGTGACTGATGGCGCTGTGACCCTCGGCGGTGACGACGTACTGGCGTGCGGGTCGTCCCCGTCCGGCCTTGACGCCGGCGAGCGAGCGGACCTCGATGAGGCCCTCCTCGCACAGGGCGTCCAGGTGCCGACGGATCGCGGCGGCCGTGAGACCCATGGTCCCGGCCACCTTCGAGGCGCTCACCGGTCCGTTGTCGAGGACGCAGGCGAGGACCTTCTGCCTGGTGCGGACGTCGTCCGTACCACCGGTCTCCCGTGCCATCACGACTCACCCCATCCGTTTCCGGCCTCGATCGATCACGACCGATCTTTACGCACTCGATTGTTCCCTATTTCCCCACTCACGTACACGAAGGGAACCCTAATTTCCGTCACATCCGTGTGACGGAACGCGGACGTCCGAGTGACCTCGGTCTCAGGGGCGAGCGGGTGGCCCGAACGACGACCCGGCCACCGGCCTCCCACGGGACACCACTTCTCGACCACGCGTAGAATGGACCCCCGTGGAATCGACCCCCGTGCTCTCCGTCGACGGACTCAGTTATGCCTATGGGCGCACCCCGGCCCTGCGCGGTGTCGACCTGCGGGTCGGCGTCGGCTCCGTCCACGCGGTCCTCGGCCCCAACGGCGCCGGGAAGTCGACGACGATCGCCTGTGCCGTCGGCCTGCTCCGCCCCGATTCCGGCACCGTCCGGATCCTCGGTCACGACCCCGTGACCGAACGGGCCGTCACGGCCGCCGCCACCGGCGTCATGCTCCAGGACGGCGGCCTGCCGCTCGCCGCCCGGCCGCTCGAGGTGCTCCACCACCTCGCCCGGCTCCACGCCGACCCCCTCGACGTCGACGCACTGGCCGAACGCCTGGGCATCACCGGCTTCGCGTCCCGCACGATCCGCCGCCTCTCCGGCGGTCAGCGACAGCGAGTGGGCCTCGCCGCCGCCCTCGTCGGCCGCCCCCGCCTCGTCTTCCTCGACGAGCCGACCGCCGGCCTCGACCCGCAGGCCGGTCTCGTCGTCGCCCAGGTGATCCGCGAACTCGCCGAATCCGGCACCGCCGTCGTCCTCACCACCCACGACATGGCCGACGCCCAGGACCTCGCCGACGAGGTGACCGTCATCGACCACGGCACCGTCGTCGCCGCCGGCACCCTCGACTCGCTCGTGCACCCGGCCGCCGGCGACCAACTGGCCGACATCGTCCTCGACACCTCCTCCCTCGGCGCACCGGGTGCGGGTGGAACACTGGAGTCCCCGGCCGGCGCCGCACTCATGGAGGACCTCCGTCCCTTCGGCACGGTGGCCGTGTCCGGCGACCGGGTGACGATCACCGGCGACTTCACACCGGCCACGCTCGCCGGTGTCACGGCCGTCCTCGCCGAGCACGACCTGCGGGCCCGCTCCTTCTCCCTCCAGGGCCGCACGCTCGAGGACGTCTTCCTCGACCTCACCGGACGGGCGCTGCGTTCATGAAGGACGGAGAGCTCGTGAAGAACCACGCACACATGGAGGAACACACCCCGGTGGCCGACCTCGCAGACCTCCCCGCACCCGCCCCGGCCTGGCGCCGGGTCGCCGCCCAGACCCTGTTCGAGGCGCGCGCGGTCATGCGCAACGGTGAGCAGCTGCTGCTGTCGATCATCCTGCCGGTCATCGCGCTGCTCGGGCTCTCGCTCACGCGGATCCCCGAGGTGCTCGGGACTGGCAGCGCTCTCGGCACCGACTCCGCCGGGGCCGCCGGCGCCCACTCCCCCGTGGCCGTGGCACTGGCCGGTGTGCTGGGACTCGCGATCGCCTCGACGGCGTTCACCGGGCAGGCGATCGCCACCGGGTTCGACCGTCGCTACGGCGTGCTGCGGCACCTGGCAACGACCCCGCTCGGCACCACCGGCCTCGTGCTCGGCAAGCTGTGCGCGGTGTACGTCGTCGTGCTCACCCAGTACGTGGTGCTCGGCGGGATCGCGCTCGTGCTCGGCTTCGCGCCGGGTTCGCTCGGGGTGCTCGGCTGGGTGGGCCTCGTGCTCGCCGCCGTCCTCGGCACCGCCGTCCTCCTCACCTGGGCGCTCGTCATGGCCGGCACCCTGCGCGCCGAGGCGACCCTGGCCCTGGCCAACATCGTGTGGGTCCTCATGGCCGTCGTCGGTGGCATCCTCGTGCCCCACGCCGGCCTGTGGGGCACGATCGTCTCCTTCCTGCCCTTCGGCGCGCTCGGCGAGGCGATGCGCGCCGCGGTGCTCGACGGCCGGATCAACGTCCTCGCCCTCGTCGTCCTCGCCGTGTGGGCCGTGATCGGCCTGATGGTCGCCCGCCGCTTCTTCCGCTGGTCGAGCACGTGAGTCCGCGTTCCTGCTCCCGAGGCGCCCTGCACCCGGTGTGCCCGACCCCGTCCTTCTTCCCGCCCCCGACCCGTGAGGTACCGCATGATCACGCGTGACACCCTGCAGCCCACCCGCATCACCCGCAGCGTGAAGGTCCTCGCGTGGCTCCTGCTGCTCTCGCACTCCGGGATCATCCTCACGGGTGCGCTCGTGCGGCTCACCGGCTCCGGTCTCGGCTGCCCCACCTGGCCCAAGTGCACCCCGGAGTCATGGACGAACACTCCGGAGATGGGGATCCACGGGTACATCGAGTTCGGCAACCGGATGCTCACCTTCGTCCTCGTGGCGATCGCCGTGGCCTCCGTGCTCCACTTCTGGCGCCTGCGGCACGAGCGGAAGGAGATCGTCGTCCTCTCGTTCGTGCTCGCCGCCGTCATCCCGACCCAGGCCGTCATCGGCGGGATCACGGTGCTCATGGAGCTCAACCCCTGGTCGGTCGGCCTCCACTTCATCCCGTCGGCCGCAGCCGTCGCGACCGCCACGTACATCGTCCGCCGCACCGGTGATTCCGGGATCCGCGACCACACCGCCGAGGGTTCGGCAGGCCCCGTCCTCCCCCACCTCCGCACGGTCGCCTGGTTGCTCGCGGTGCTCACTGCGGTCGTCGTCGTCCTCGGCATCCTCACCACCGGCGCCGGCCCCCATTCCGGTGACGTCGCCTCGACCCGCAACGGGTTCGACCCCGAGATCGTCTCCCGCCTCCACGCCCTGCCCGTGTGGCTGCTGGTCGGATGCACCGTCCTCGCGCTCGTCGTCGCCGTCCGTGCCCGCCTGTCCTTCCTCGCCCGTCCCCTCCTCGTGCTGCTTGCCGTCGAGGTGCTCCAGGGCGTCATCGGCTACACCCAGTACTTCAGCGGCCTGCCGGTCCCCCTCGTCGCCGCGCACATGATCGGCGTCTGCCTCACGATCGCCGCCGCGACCGCCGTCGTCGACGCCACCTACCCCCGGCGTCCCCTCGACCAGGATCCGAGTGTGCGGAGTCTGGCGTCCCGGAGCTCCTGAGACGCCGAACTCCGCACACTCGAATCACCGGGCCCTGCCCGCCACCTGTGTGATCTGGGGATATCCCCCTGGGTGGACCCCTCCCCCACGTGGGAGAATCCCCCGGTGAAACTCATCGAACTCCTGCGCCGGTACCTGGCGCCCTACCGGTGGCTCCTCGTCGGTGTCGTCGTGCTGCAGGGCCTCCAGGTCTTCGGCACCCTCTATCTCCCGACCCTCAACGCCGCCGTCGTCGACGACGGGGTGGCCCGGGGTGACACCGCGACCGTGTGGCGCCTGGGCGGGATCATGCTCACCGTCGCCGCGGCCCAGGTGGTGTGCAACGTCGCCGCCGTGTGGTGCGGGGCGCGTGCCGCGATGGCCGCCGGGCGGAACCTGCGTCGGGACGTCTTCCACCGGGTCACCGACATGTCTCACCAGGACGTCGCCCGGTTCACCGGTGCGAGCCTCATCACCCGGAACACGAACGACATCAACCAGGTGCAGATGGTCGTCCTCATGAGCGCGACGATGCTCGTGATGGCCCCGCTCATGTCGATCGGCGGGATCGTCATGGCGCTCGTGCAGAGCGTGCACCTGTCGTGGATCGTCGTCGTGACGGTCGTCGTCGTGGCGGTGGTCATGGGGTTCCTGGTCCGCCGGATGGTGCCCTCCTTCACGGTCATGCAGGAGCGGATCGACGGGTTGAACTCGGTGACCCGTCAGCAGCTCACGGGCATCCGCGTCATCCGCGCCTTCGTGCGCCAGGGTGCCGAGCGGGAGCGCTTCGCCGAGGCGAACACCGCCGTCACCGACGCCAACCTGCGGGTCGGCGGGCTGTTCGCGATCCTCTTCCCGTCGGCCATGGCGATCATCAACGTCGCGACGGTCGCGGTCGTGTGGTTCGGCGCCCGCGAGGTCGAGGTCGGCACGATCGAGGTCGGCACGATCATGGCCTTCGTCCAATACCTCATGCTCGTCCTCATGGGCATCATGATGGCGAGCTTCATGGCGATGATGGTCCCCCGTGCGGAGGTCGCCGCCGGTCGCCTCACGGAGGTCACCGACGCCGAGCTCACCCAGGTCTCCCACGGCACCGTCCGGGAGTTCACGGAGCGTGGCGCCGTCGCCTTCGAGAACGTCACGTTCCGGTACCCCGGTGCCGAGGCGCCCGTCCTCGACGACATCTCCTTCCGGATCCCCGCCGGCGGGTCGCTCGCCGTCGTCGGGTCGACCGGTTCCGGCAAGACGACGTTCGCCAACGTCCTCACCCGCCTCTACGTGCCCGAGTCCGGCACGGTGAGCATCGGCGGTGTCCCCGTCGACGAGCTCGCCCCGGAGACGCTCGCCGGCTCGATGGGCATCGTGCCCCAGCAGGCCTACCTGTTCAGCGGCACGATCGCCGACAACCTGCGCTTCTCCCGCCCCGAGGCCACCGAGGACGACATGTGGTGGGCCCTCGGGGTCGCCCAGGCGGACTTCGTCCACGACCTCGCCGACGGCCTGTCCCACCGCGTCAACCAGGGAGGGACCAACTTCTCCGGCGGGCAGCGCCAACGCCTGGCGATCGCCCGCGCCGTCGTCGGCCGCCCCGACGTCCTCGTCTTCGACGACTCCTTCTCCGCCCTCGACACCGCCACCGACAGCCGCCTCCGAGGCGCCCTGTCCCGGGCGGCCCGCCGCGAAGCGGCCCTGCCCGAGGGCTCCCCCTTCACCCGCGTGATCGTCGCGCAACGCGTGGCCACCGCGCGGGACGCCGACCGCATCCTCGTGCTCGACTCCGGCCGCGTCGCCGGACTCGGCACCCACGACGAACTGCTCGCCGACTCCCCCGTCTACCGGGAGATCGTCGAGAGCCAGGAAGGACACCATGTCTGAGCGGGACGAGACGCGCATGGAGGACCCGCAGCTCCAGGGCGCCTCAGCGGCGGATGACGAGGTGACCGAACCGGCGGGCCCCGGGATCGACCCGACGGCGAAGGCGCGGCACTTCTGGCCGACGATGGGCCGGCTGCTGCGGATGTTCGCGGTGCACCGGCTGGCGATCGGCGCGGCGGTGGCACTCACAGCGCTCAGCATCCTGTTCACCGTGATCGGCCCACTCGTGCTCGGGCGGGCGACGAACCTCGTGTACGAGGGGTGGGTGTCCGCGCGCCTCGACGCGGGGCTGACCCAGGACCAGGTCGTCGCGCAGATGCGTGCGGACGGCCAGGGCACGATGGCCGACATGGTCGCGGCGATGGAGATCGTGCCCGGTGCCGGGATCGACCACGGCGCGCTCGGGCAGACGCTGCTGCTCGCGGTGCTCGTCTACGTGCTCGGCGGCGTCGTCGGGTGGCAGGCGGCGAACATCCTCAACATCGTCACCCAGCGCACCATGTACCGCCTGCGGGAGCGGGTCGAGGAGAAGATCCACTCGCTGCCGCTGGCCCGGTTCGACCGGTTGGAGCGCGGTGACGTGCTGTCGCGGCTGAGCAACGACCTCGACAACCTCGGGCAGATGCTCAGCCAGTCGCTCGGCCAGGTGATCAACAGCGTGCTCATGCTCCTCGGTGTCCTCGTCATGATGTTCTCCCTGTCGTGGCAGCTCACCCTCATCACGCTCACGACGGTGCCGCTCACCGCGGTGCTGCTCGCCGTCATCGGAGTGCGGTCGCAGAAGCAGTTCCGCGCGCAGTGGGCGGCCACCGGACGGCTCAACGCCCGCGTCGAGGAGTCGATCACCGGGCACGACCTCATCACCGTCTACGGCCGCGGCCGGTCGACGAAGGACGCCTTCGACGCGGAGAACGAGGAGGTCCACGACGCGAGCTTCATGGCGCAGTTCCTGGGCGGCGTCATGATGCCGGCCATGCAGTTCGTGGGGAACCTGGTCTACGTGGGGATCGCGCTCGTCGGTGCCCTCCAGGTCGCCACCGGCACCCTGCGGCTGGGCACCGTGCAGGCCTTCATCCAGTACTCCCGCCAGTTCTCGCAGCCGCTCGCGCAGCTGGGCGGCATGATGGCGCAGATGCAGTCGGCGGCCGCGAGTGCCGAGCGGGTCTTCGAATTCCTCGGCTTCGAGGACGAGTCCGCGGAGCGCACGGACGGTGCGCTGCCGGAACACGTGGCCGGACGGGTCGAGTTCCGCGACGTCGTGTTCGGCTACTCACCCGAGGTCCCGCTCATCACCGGACTGTCATTCACCGCCCGGCCCGGCACGACGACGGCGATCGTCGGGCGCACGGGGGCGGGCAAGACGACCCTCGTCAACCTCCTCATGCGGTTCTACGAGGTCGACGGCGGCGCGATCCTCATGGACGGGGTCGACATCGCCACGATCCCGCGCGACGAACTGCGCCGCCGTTCCGGCATGGTCCTCCAGGACACCTGGCTGTTCGGCGGCACGATCGAGGAGAACATCGCCTACGGCCGGCCCGGCGCCACCTCCGAGGACGTCGTCGCGGCGGCGAAGGCCTGCCACGTCGACGCCTTCGTCCGCACCCTGCCCGAAGGCTACGACACCGTGATCGCCGACGACGGCGGGAACCTCTCCCAGGGCGAACGCCAGCTCATCACGATCGCCCGGGCCTTCCTCACGGAACCGACGCTGCTCATCCTCGACGAGGCGACGAGCTCCGTGGACACCCGCACCGAGCTGCTCGTCCAGCAGGCGATGAACACGCTGCGCGCCGGCCGCACGAGCTTCGTCATCGCCCACCGTCTCTCCACCATCCGCGACGCGGACACGATCCTCGTGATGGAGGCCGGCGACATCGTCGAACAGGGATCCCACGAGGAGCTCCTGGCCGCCGGTGGCGCCTATGCCGATCTCCACGCCGCCCAGATGGCCGCCGGCGGCTCCGAGGACGACGTCGAGGAGTGAGATGTCGGCACGAGAACGCCCCGCACTTCGATCAAGTGCGGGGCGTTCTCGTGAGCGAGGGAGCGGGGCTCCTCAGAAGTAGGTCGGATCAGAAGAAACTCGGCACGAAGGGGTCGATCGCGACGGCGAGGAACACCACCGAGAGGTAGGTGATGGAGCCGTGGAAGACGCGCATCGCCTTGAGGCGGGTACCCTGCAGACCCTTCTTGGCCCGCGACACGAGCGCGTAGGCCTCCCACATGAACCAGGCACCGGCGGTGAGGGCGACCGCGATGTACAGCGGGCCCATGGGCGCCAGCGGGATGAGGGCCAGCGAGCTCGCGACCATCGCCCACGAGTAGAGGATGATCTGGCGACCGACGTCCTCGGGCGGACGCTTGGACGGCAGCATGGGCACGCCCGCGGCGTCGTAGTCCGCCTTGTACTTCATGGCGAGCGGCCAGTAGTGCGGCGGCGTCCAGAAGAAGACGACGAGGAAGAGGACGACAGGCTCCCAGGCGAGCCCACCGGTGACGGCGGACCAGCCGATGAGCACCGGCATGCAGCCGGCGGCCCCGCCCCACACGATGTTCTGCGTCGTGTGGCGCTTGAGCATGATCGTGTAGAAGACGACGTAGAGGAGGATCGCGACGGCGGTGAGTCCGGCGGCCACCCAGTTGGTGAAGCCACCCATCCAGAAGATGGAACCGATGCCGAGCGCGAACGCGAAGACGAGGGCGTTGCGCGGGCTGATCTCGCCGGTGACGAGCGGCCGGTTCTCCGTCCGGTGCATCTTCGCGTCGATGTCGCGGTCGATGTAGCAGTTGAACACCGAGGCGCTCGCGGCGGCGGCCGCACCACCGACGAGGGTGGCCATGAGGAGCCAGGCGTTCGGGAACCCGCCCTGGGCGAGGAACATGACCGGGGCGGTCGTGACGAGGAGCAGCTCGATGACGCGCGGCTTGGTGAGCGCCACGTAGGCCATGAACGTCGAGCGCGGCTTCCCGGCCCGCTTGGCCGCCCGCTTCGCCTCGTCGACGTCGCGCTGGAGGGGGCGTTCGGCCCCGTCCGGTGCGGTCTCGGCAGTGTCGAGCGGACGCTCGGGGGCGATGTCACCCGACGCGACGGGTGCGTGCTGCGGATCCGGTGTCACGGGTCGTGGGTCACTTCCTCTTGACGGTGTGGAGCCGGTGGTGGGGGCTGACTGTCCACCGACCTCGCGTCATTCTACCGCTCGTGGAATCCGACGCCACCGCGACGCGCGCCACGCGACGGACATCACGATCACGGTCCGGATACGGGCCCGAATCCCGTGGTCGCCCCGCCGGTTCTGGCGGTAGAGTTCTGGTGTCGTCCCACTACAGAAGGATTCAGCACGCACATGAGCCCCGTGACCTGGACAGAAGCCGATTCGAAGGCTGTCGACACCGCCCGCATGCTCGCCGCGGACGCGGTCCAGAAGGTCGGTAACGGCCACCCGGGCACGGCGATGAGCCTGGCGCCCGTCGCCTACCACCTCTACCAGCACGCGATGACCCACGATCCCTCCGATCCCACCTGGCTCGGACGGGATCGTTTCGTTCTGTCCGCCGGTCACTCCAGCCTCACCCAGTACGTGCAGCTCTACCTGAGCGGCTACGGTCTCGAACTCGACGACCTCAAGGCGCTGCGCACCTGGGGTTCGCTCACCCCCGGCCACCCGGAGGTCGGCCACACCGCGGGCGTCGAGATCACCACCGGCCCGCTGGGCTCCGGTGTCGCCTCGGCCGTCGGGATGGCGATGGCCGCCCGGCGTGAGCGCGGTCTGTTCGACCCGCAGACACCCGCCGGCGAGTCCGTGTTCGACCACTCCGTCTTCGTCATCGCCTCCGACGGCGACCTGGAGGAGGGAGTGAGCGGCGAGGCCTCCTCGCTCGCCGGCACCCAGGAGCTCGGCAACCTCGTCGTGATCTGGGACGACAACCGGATCTCCATCGAGGACGACACCTCGATCGCCTTCACCGAGGACACCGCCGCCCGCTACGCCGCCTACGGCTGGCACGTGCAGCACGTCGACTTCACGCAGGGCGGGACCGAGTACACGGAGGACGTCGCGGCACTCGACGCCGCGATCGCCGCCGCCAAGGCCGACCCGCGTCCCTCCTTCATCCGCCTCTCGACGATCATCGCCTGGCCCGCCCCGAACGCGCAGAACACCGGCGCTTCGCACGGCTCGGCCCTCGGCGCGGACGAGGTCGCGGCGACCAAGGAGCTCCTCGGCTTCGACCCGGCCGTCGACTTCGCCGTAGACCCGGAGGTCCTCGCCCACGCCCGCCAGGTCGTCGACCGGGGGCGCGCCGCCCACGCCGCCTGGGACGAGAAGTTCCAGGCCTGGCGCGCGGCCAACCCGGAGAACGCCGCCCTCCTCGACCGCCTGCTCGCCCGTGAGCTGCCCGAGGGTCTCGACGCGGCCCTGCCGAGCTGGGAGGCCGACGCCAAGGGTGTCGCCACGCGTGCCGCCTCGGGTGCGGTCCTCAACGCGATCGCCCCGCTCATGCCGGAGCTGTGGGGCGGGTCCTCCGACCTCGCCGGCTCCAACAACACGCTGATCAAGGGCGACGCCTCGTTCCTGCCCGCCGAGCGGTCCTCGGACATGTTCTCCGGCAACCCGTACGGCCGGAACATCCACTTCGGTGTCCGCGAGTTCGCCGCGGGCCTGGTCGGCAACGGCATCGCCCTGCACGGCCCGACCCGTCCGTACAACGGCACCTTCCTCGTGTTCTCCGACTACCAGCGCGCCGCCGTGCGCCTGGCCGCGCTCCAGCAGCTGCCCAACGTCTTCGTGTGGACGCACGACTCGATCGGCCTCGGCGAGGACGGCCCCACCCACCAGCCCGTCGAGCACCTGAGCGCCCTGCGCGCCATCCCGGGTGTCGACATCGTCCGCCCGGCGGACGCGAACGAGGTGGCCGTCGCCTGGCGCCGGACCCTCGACCGCACGGACGGCCCCACCGGTCTCGTCCTCACCCGCCAGGCCGTCCCGGTCCTCGACCGGACCGAGCTCGCCGACGCCTCGGGTGCGGCCCGCGGTGCCTACGTGCTCGGTGAGTTCGGCCCCGAGGTCGAGGCCGCCGAGCGCGTGCTCCTCGTCGCCACCGGTTCCGAGGTGCAGCTGGCGTTGGCCGCCGCCGCGACGCTCGCCGAGGATGGTGTGGCCTCGCGCGTCGTCTCCATGCCCTCGCAGGAGTGGTTCGAGCAGGAGGACGCGGCGTACCGCGAGTCGGTCCTCCCCGCCGCAGCCCTCGCCCGTGTGACCGTCGAGGCCGGAGCCGCGATGAGCTGGTACAAGTACCTGGGCACCTACGGTCGCCCGGTCTCGCTCGAGCACTTCGGTGCCTCGGCGGACCACAAGACGCTCTACCAGGAGTTCGGCATCACGGCCGAGGCCGTCGTCGCTGCCGCCCACGAGTCCCTGTCCGCCGTCGCCGCGGCGACGCAGGCCTGACGCAGACCGCGTCCCAGCAGACCGCCGCCGAAGAAGGAGCAGTGACATGACCGGCACTCCCCCGAACCGGGACGCACTCCCCGTCCCCCGCGACGCAGCCCTGGCCGACCTCGCCGCCGCGGGTGTCTCCGTCTGGCTCGACGACCTCTCCCGCACCCGCCTCGACTCCGGCAACCTCGCCGAGCTCGTCGCCTCCGGCACCGCGCGCGGTGTCACGACGAACCCGACGATCTTCGCCGCGGCTCTGTCCGACGGCGACGCCTACGCCTCCCAGGTGGCGGAACTCGTCGCCGCCGGCGCCTCCGTCGAGGACACCATCGACGCGCTCACGACCACCGACGTGGCCCGCGCCGCCGAGGTGTTCCGCCCGGTGTACGACGCCACGGCCGGGGTCGACGGTCGGGTGTCCATCGAGGTGCCCCCGCACCTCGCCCGCGACACCGAGGGGACCGTCGCCTACGCGAAGAAGCTCGCCGCCATGGTCGACGCCCCCGGGGTCATGGTGAAGATCCCCGCGACGCTCGAGGGTCTGCCCGCGATCACGCAGGTGATCGCGGCGGGTATCAGCGTGAACGTCACCCTCATCTTCGAGCTCGACCGGTACCGCAAGGTCGTCGAGGCCTACGTGGCCGGGCTCGAGCTCGCCCGGGAGGCCGGGATCGACCTGTCGACCATCCACTCGGTAGCCTCGATCTTCGTATCCCGCGTGGACTCGGAGATCGACGCCCGCCTCGATAAGATCGGCACCCCGGACGCCCTGGCCCTGCGCGGCAGGGCGGGTCTCGCCAACTGCCGGCTCGCCCACGAGATCGCAGGCCAACTGTTCACCTCCGAACGGTTCGAGGTCCTCGAGGCCGCCGGTGCCACGCGCCAGCGTCCGCTGTGGGCCTCGACCGGGGTGAAGAACCCCGCCTACCCGGACACCCTCTACGTCGAGCAGCTCGTCGCCGCCGGCACCGTCAACACGATGCCGGAGAAGACCCTGCAGGCCTTCGCCGACCACGGTACGGTCCACGGCGACAACGTCTCCTCCCACTACCGGGAGGCGGACGAGGTGCTCGACTCGCTCGCGGCCCTCGGCATCGACTACGCCGAGGTCATGGACACGCTGGAGGCCGAGGGCCTGCAGAAGTTCGACGCGAGCTGGGCAGAACTCGTCACCAGCGTCGAGACACAGATGGAGGCCGCACGGTCATGACTCTCAGCTTCGGACTCTCCTCCCCCGCCGACTTCGACACGGAACTCGCCGACTACGTCGACAACCGGGTGGCGTCCCGGTTGGCCGCCGGCGACGCCGACCTCTGGGGCCCGGCCGCCCGGGAGGAGGCTTCGAAGCGTCTGGCCTGGGTCCACCTCCCGGAGACCTCCCGTCCCCTCGTCCCCCGGATCGAGGCACTGCGCGCGGAACTCGCCGCCGAGGGCGTCGACCACGTGACGCTCGCCGGGATGGGCGGTTCCTCGCTCGCCCCGGAGGTCGTGTGCGCGACGACCGGACACGACATCGAGATCCTCGACACCACCGACCCCGAGCAGATCGCCGAGGCGATCGGTACCGACCTGGGCCGCACCGTCCTCGTCGTCGCCTCGAAGTCCGGGTCGACCGTCGAGACCGACACGCAGCGCCGCGCCTTCGAGAAGGCCTTCAGCGACGCCGGGATCGACCCGGCCTCCCGGATCGTCGTCGTCACCGATCCCGGCAGCCCGCTCGACGCCTTCGCCCAGCGGGCCGGCTACCGGGCCGTCTTCCACGGCGACCCGGAGGTCGGTGGCCGTTTCAGCGCGCTCAGCGCCTTCGGGCTCGTGCCCGCGGGGCTCGCCGGCGTGGACCTCACGGCGCTCCTCGACGAGGCGGTCGCGATCGCCCCGGCACTCGCCGAGGACTCCCCGGAGAACCCCGCCCTGCGGATCGCCGCCTTCCTCTCCGTCGCCCACGCCCGGGACACGGAGAAGCTCGTGACCGTGACGACGGACTCCCCCGTGGTCGGGTTCGGTGCCTGGCTCGAACAGCTCGTCGCCGAGTCGACCGGTAAGGAGGGCCGCGGCGTCCTCCCCGTCGTCGTCGAGGACCTCGACTCCCCCGGCTTCGGCGACGCCCGGGGCGACGCGGCGCTGCTCTTCATCGGCCGGGCCGAGGGCGACCACCAGCCGGTGTCCGGTGACGCCTGCGCCGTCGACCTGCCGCTCGGCGCGCTCTTCCACCTCTTCGAGCATGTCACCGCCGTCCTCGGCTACGGCATCGGGGTCAACCCCTTCGACCAGCCGGACGTCGAGGCCGCGAAGAAGGCCGCCCGCGCGCTCCTGGAGTCCCCCGCCGAGGAGGGCGCCCACGAGGCGACCTTCACCGAGGGCCACGTCAAGGTGTTCGGCACCCCCGAGGTCATCGGGTCGGCGGAGTCCCTCCGCGACGCCCTGTCCGCCTTCCTCGGCACGGCCGACGAGTACGGCTACGTCGCGGTCCAGGCGTTCCTCGACCGGATCGGCGATGCCGCCGCGGAGGCCCTGCGCCCCGCGGTGGCACGCGCCTCCGGACTGCAGACGACCTTCGGCTTTGGCCCCAGGTACCTGCACTCGACCGGCCAGTACCACAAGGGCGGTCACGCGAACGGCGTGTTCCTGCAGATCACGGCCGACCACCGGGCCGACCTCGTCGTCCCCGGCCTGCACTTCACCTTCGGTCGCCTACAGGCCGCCCAGGCCGCCGGTGACCTCTCGGTGCTCGCCCAGGCCGGCCGTCCCGTCCTCCGCCTCCACCTCACCGACCGCGCCGCCGGCATCGACGAGGTGCTCACGGCGCTGGCCGACCTCGCGGTCGAACAAGGCTGAGTTCTCCGACGCGCTATGTGGTGTGGCCGCGCTATTTCATGAAATAGCGCGGCCACACCACATAGCGCGTCGGAGAACTCAGCCTTGTTCGACCGCGAGGTCGGCCAGCGCCGTGAGCACCTCGTCGATGCCGGCGGCGCGGTCGGTGAGGTGGAGGCGGAGGACGGGACGGCCGGCCTGGGCGAGCACCGAGAGGTCA